>DATAFY010000132.1:0-2951 GCA_036257205.1 Steroidobacter sp.
GAGGAGGATTTGATGCGCATTCAACGTGAGATCGAGGGGCAGACGCCGACATTCGAACTCGCCCACAAAAGACCCGCTGAAACTCGCCTGAAGGCGAGGACCATTGCACTGGCGACCGTCGCAACGCTCACCCTGGTCGGCTGTGAGCAGCCGTCCTCCTCGGAATCGGCGCCTGTTCAATCCCGTGCCGCGCAGCCCTCGCCTGCCCGTGTGGGTCCGAATGATGGCGCGCTGCCGGACTTTGTCGGCAAGGTGTGGGTCTCCACGACGCTGGGACGCGCGAGGGGAATCAAAGTGTTCCTGCCCAACAAGACCCTCTTGCTGGCCTCCTGTTCCCAAGGCTACCGGCTGGTCGAGTGGGGCGTCGTTTCCGACGACACCATCCGCTGGCGCGAGGACGCCGTTCCGATCGAGGCGCAATTCGTCGAGCCTACCAAGGAGGTGCTGCGGCTGAGAATCACGGGCGCAGATCAGGAGGAGACGTACATCGCCGCAGACGTTCCTTACGCCTGTCCACAGACCCCGCGGTGAGATCCGCCGCGTCAGCGGCAGCGGAATTGTCGCTGAGTGGCGCCTCGCTCGGCGGTTGGTGCAACGTGATGCGAATCAGCGCTTGAATCGCTCGTCGATTGCGCCGGCTTGCCACGCATCGCTTACGCCTCGGGCGCTGATCGTCCGGCGCATTCCTGCAGCGAAGGCGTCGGTGCATTAAGCTCGCCCCGGAACGACAATCCCACCGGCGCGAAGATCACGGTCATGGCGGTCACGCAGACGCGCTGTCGCAATGCATCGTAGAACTGCGCAAGGCGTTTCGTGACGACTCCAGGCACGCCGCCGTCATCCAAACGATTCCCAAGGTCGGCGTCCGGCTGATCGCTCTTGTCGCAGTCGCCGCGACACAGGCCGCCGCCGTACAGAAACCGTTGAGCGTTCCCAGCGAGGAAGCACGCATTCAGCCCGCTGCTCTGGGGACCGCACGCGATACGCCCCGGCGAACCACCGCCCGAGTGTGGCGACTCGTATCCTCGCCCGCCGCTGCTGCAACGGCTCTTGTCGTCGCGGCGCTCGGCAGTGCAGCGTTCTGGTGGACTGGACAGTCGCATCTTCCACAGCGTGACCCGCTGGCGGGCGCCGATTTCGTCAGGGTGACGGATTTCATTGGCGCGGAGGAACACGCTGTGATTTCCAGGGACGGTCGTTTTATCGCCTTCGTTTCGGACCGTGACGGCGCCTGGGACGTGTTTGTGGGCCAGACCGGCACGGGCGATTTTCAGAACCTTACGAAGGGCCAGATTCCGGAGCTGCGGAATCCGGCCGTCCGGATGCTCGGCTTCTCGCCCGAAGGAACAGACGTGCTGATCTGGACGAAAACGACCGACGCGACCGGCGCCGTGGTCGATCATGGCTGGAAGGCGCCCGTACTGGGCGGCAACTTGCGCCCTTACCTGATAGGCGTGGCGGAGCTCGATTGGTCCGCCGACGATGAGCGGATCGTCTACCACCCCTCAGCGCCCGGCGATCCGTTGTTCGTCACGAGCGCGGAAGAAGGAACCGGCGGCAAGCAGATCTATGCCGCGCCCCCGGGTATCCACTGCCACTTTCCGTTGTGGTCGCGGGACGGAGAAACCATTTTCTTCGTGCAGGGTTTCGTACCCGATGAGATGGATCTATGGCGCATAAGCGCGAGCGGCGGCCAGCCCGAACGACTTACGTGGCACAACTCGCGCGTCAGCTTCCCCACGCTGATCGACAAGCGCACCTTGCTTTATCTCGCCACGGGGGCCGATGTCTCCGGCCCGTGGCTTCATGCGCTCCATCTCGATCGCGGCGATTCGCATCGGGTCAAGAGCGCCAGCAGTCAGTACACGTCGATTTCCGCGAGCGCGGATGGACGTCGACTGGTCGCGGCCGAGGCGCGTCCGATCGCGAGCCTCTGGCGCGTGCCGCTGAGCGCTGGTACGGCGACAGCCGCAGCCGCTACGCAAATCCCGATTCATACGCAGCGTGGCGTCTCGCCGAGGATTGGACACGGCTTCATCGTGTACCGGGCGCCGAAGGCCGGGACCGATGGTCTCTGGAGACATGAAGGAGATGCGGCAGCGATGGAGCTATGGAGCGGCGTTGAGGGCCGCGTCGTTGGAGGTCCGGCGCTGAGTGCGGATAGTCGGCACGTCGCGCTCGCGGTGCAGAGGCGAGGGTCCACGCAGCTCTATGTCATCAATTCGGACGGAAGCGATGCACACAAGCTTGCTGCGGAGCTCGACGTGCGCGGCGCGCCGGCGTGGTCGCCAGCGGGCGACTGGCTTGCGATTGCCGCGATGCGCGACGGTGCGCCGCGCTTGTTCAAGATCCCAACTGCGCAAGGCGCTGCGCCGATCGCGCTCGGCGATGATTACGCGCTGGATCCGATCTGGTCGCCCTCGGGTCAGTTCATCATCTATACGGGACGGGACGTGGGCACGACGTTCGAGATCAAGGCGGTCAATGCCGACGGAACGCCGCATGCACTGCCGCGTCTGTTCCTGAACCGGGGCTCGAGGCGGCTGGATTTTCTGGGCGCAGACGAAGATGCGCTCGTGGTCCTGCAGGGCGCCTTGTCCCACAAGGAGTTTTGGGTGATCGATCTTCGCAACGGCGAGAAGCGGCCCCTGACGGACTTGGGGCCCGGGCCGCTCATCGGCGACTTCGATGTCTCTGCCGACGGCGGCACGATTGTTTTCGATCGTGTGCGCGAACAGTCCGACATTTTGCGCATCGATCTTGCGAAGTAGCCGGTATACCGCCCATTCCTCGACGGATGTTTGCGAGCGGAACCTGCTGCGACTCGCGATGGAGCAGCGTCTGCGCGAGCTCGGTCTGCTGCGCTAGGATCGCGCCATCATCGACCGTCTGCTCGGTGCTGCTGGAAAACGATTGCCCACGACCAATGGGCGTCAACGCGAAGATTGCAT
>DATAFY010000135.1:0-6426 GCA_036257205.1 Steroidobacter sp.
GCTGCCGACGACCACGAACTGCTGGGCGCTGTTGCACGCGGCGCGGTACAACGTCGAGACGCCTGCTTCTCCGGGCACCGACGTCGGCGGGTTCCAACTCGCGCCGCCATCCGTCGAAACCAGAATCGTACCGGCGGCGCCGACCACCACTCGCGGTGTTCCGACTCCGCAGCCCGCGCCGTGATACAAGGTGGCCAACCCCGGCCCGGATCTGCGAAGGGTCCACGAAACGCCAGTGTCTGATGTGGAGATCGAGCCATTGTCGCCAACACCGAAGGGGCGCCGCTCCAGAATGCGCCTCTCATCAGGTCAGTCGTGGGCGAGATGTAGTCATACCAGGCAGAGACATTGGGATCCGTGGCAATGGCCACGCCGTTGAGACCTTTACCGTCGCCGGCAGAGAGCACGACTGAAGACGGCGAGGCCGTGACAGGACCGTCGTAAGGCGCTGAACCGGTAGCCTTGTACCAATACCCATTGAAGTGCCTGAAGTAGCGATCGATTGCAGGCCCTGCCGACGAATTCGGATTCGGCGCTGTCTTAGCAAGGAACTGCACGTGCACTGGCGAATAAGCCAGATCGCGGAATATTCCACTGCTCATATCCATGTTCCAGGTCGCACCGCCGTCCTCGGACGCGCCGTAGACGTACGTGTAGTAAGACCCCGGGCCCGCCACCATCAGCCGACCGCCTGCATTATCAGCCCGCGCGATCCGACTGAAATCGGCATACGATTGCACGCCCGTCCATGAGAAGCCGTCCGAGGACGTCAGCAACTCGCGTCCAACCGAGAGGAACTGGCCGTTCGCATGGACGAGCGGTCCACCTTCGAGCACGCTCGTACCCGCAAACCAACTACCCCAATCGCCGGACTCTGACGTTACGAAGTCTGACCCTACCGACCTGTCGCCCATTACCACGAAGCGCCCGGCTGAGTAGGTGATACTGGCAGGCGCCCCCGCCATGGTGGCAACTAGGTTCCATGTGTTGGTCTCTACGACCAAGCTGTGCACGGTCCCCACGGCCGAAGCGACGACGCTGTGAGTCGAGGAGCCGGCGACCGCCACCAAGTCGTCTGTCGTCGGCGAGGTCCCCCGCGTCCAGTTTTGTCCGTTGGCCGAAGTCAAAAACTCGCCGCCGGCGCCCACGGCCACGAAACGATTCTCCGCCCAGGTCACGTCGGTGAGGTTCTTCGTCGTGATCGCGGGAGGCGCAACCCACCACTTGCCGTCGGCCGAGTAGAAGATCACGCCGCCATCGCCCACCGCGACCCACACGCCAGCGCCTGCCGCGATGCCTTTCAGCGCGCGTGTGTTGCCGCTCGGCAAGCTGTAGCCTACCCAAGTCAGCCCGTTCGTCGAGGCGTACACCCTTGAAGCATTGCCGACCGCCATGAACATCTGCCCGTTCCAGGCAACGTCGGTGACCGCATAGCCCGGCGTGAGCGTCGTCACCCACCTGCGCGCGTCGGTCGAGGTCTCAATCCGGTTGGTCGTCACGGCAACAAACCGCGTCCCGTTGTGGGCGACGCCGGTCGCCTGGGCGCCACCGGACAGCCCGAACGCGAGCGTCCGCCAGCTCGAGCGCGTGAACGCGCTGCTGGAAGCCGCCGTGCCGCCGCTAGTGGCGACGGTCACCGGCCCAGTGATGGCGTTGTTCGGCACGACCACAACGAGTTCCGTCGGCGTCGCGCTGTCCACCACAGCGCCAGCGGCGCCGCTGAAGGTCACGACGTTGTCCACCGGCGTCGCGCTGAAATTCGACCCGACGATCGTGATCTTTTCGCCTGCGGCGGCGGTCGAGGGGACCATCGTTGCAATCGTCGGCGGCGCGAGCGCAAACGCATTGCTGGAGATCGCCAGCAAAAGCGTTGCTAGAGCCGCACATGCGGCCAAGCTGCTGCGAATGCAGCTAAGAACGTGTTGCGATCCTCGCATGTTGATACCTCGTTGCTGTTCCGCGCGCCTGGATCGGCGCGGCACGAGTGTATTCAATGCCTTGAATATTCAGGGGCATGTTGCGACCGGTCGCAAAGCTGTTGCGACCAATCGCAGGCTTATGTCATGCAAGGGCCGGAGCATCCTCCGCTGACGCGGGCGTATGCGTCTTGCCCCGTGTTCACCTGGAGTGTGTAGTTTGCGAACGTAGACTCCTGCTCAGGCGCCCTCGCGCCGGAAACTCACCGAGGGACGTCCTCGCGATCATTTGCACACGTGATTGCGTTGCGTGTACAGCAGGCGGCGCACCTCGGGCGGATAGACGAAGACCCGTCAATTCCTGCGAACGAGGAGTGTGCGGAGATCGGCGCAGTGCGTGCGGCTTCGCGGTGAGGTGGCCACGTACGAAACTCGATCCGCTGGTGGCTGAGCTGTGCGGCTGATGATCAGCTTCCCCTCTGATGCGCGCATCTGGATTGCGTGCGGAGCGGCCGAACGCGCAATGAAACGAGGCGGGCGAGATCCCAGCGAGCGAGCGCAAAAGCCCCACTAGCCTTTCGACGCGGGGGCCGATGCTGAAGCGTGATTGCGTCAGATCTGCAGTTGCGCCCTCGCCAGCAAGACGGCGCGGCGGATCGGGCGCCAATCAATCACGATGAACTTGCGGTCAAGTTCGGTCGAACGGGCATTCTCTGTGAACGCCCGACCGCTCGATGGCGAATTTAAACTACACGCGAAAGCGAGCGCTGCTGCGGGCGACAGAGATCGAAACCTGCAAACTCGAAGCGCTTGGGTTCATCGTCGACCGTCGCAGGTATCCCGACATCGATTTGCTGTTGGACGTTCGGCTAGCGGCGCCCGACGTGCGCGTCGTCTTGGGCGTTCGGCGAGATCAGGTTAGATTGCAGCGCCGCCGGCGGGCGTTGTTGTGCTTCAGGACGAATTGCGGGATAGCACCCGCCGCTATGCGCGACGCAGCGGATTGTTCGCGCTCACGGGGCTGGCAGCTCAAGGGCCGCATTCGCCGCGGGCGGGCCGATCCTCACGCGTGAGCGCGAGCTCGGGGCCGCGCGTGTAGCGCAGCCGGTAACAGTGGATCTCGCCTTTCAAGATCGGCACGTCCGTCAGGCTTCGGAGAGCGTCGCGCGATGTGCGCTGGTCGAAGGCGCGCAGCTCGAGTCGATACCGCGTGTCCGCGCGTGCCGCGAGCTGCAGGCCGTAGGACCCCGGCTGCGGACCCATGACCTCGATTTCCTTGCCCGGGTCGGGATCGGGCTGGCCGGTGACGTCGCCGTCGATGCCCGCGTTCGGCAGGTAGCTCGAGCGCGGGATCTCCGTCAGGCTCGTGCCGGAGCGCAGGTCCACGCCGGTCCGGCGGCCCTGCGGGTCGACGAGCACGATGTCCACGACGCGGCAGCAGCTCCGCATCGTGAGCCCGTCGAGCGGAGGCTGCTGCTCGAGAGCAGCCGGCCGCTCGGCCACGACCGCGCTAGCCAAGGCGACGACGACCAGCAGAAAGACGAAGCGGCTCACTCGTTCTCCTTCACTGCACCAGCAACACGAGACGGTTCATGTCGGTCGCCGTCCGCGTCGGCAGATGCCCGTTCACTGACAACACAACTATAACCTTAGTTAGTTCATTGACTTCGCTTTCTCTCCAGGGCCTCCTCCGACTACAGCGGGATTGCGTCGCTACCGCGTACTGCGCATCTCACGGCTGAGGACAGCTGGCGCCGGAATCCTGCGCGCTGGCGGCGGCGATGTGCCGTGCAGTTGACGCGACGGGGACTTCCAGCGAGGTCCCTTTGGCCAGTTGCGTTGCGCGTTCGATATGCGAGCGCGCCTGCGTCACGCATCCGCGCTCAAGGAGGATTTCTGAAAGATTGTTGTGAGCAACCACGTTTTGCGGATCGAGTGCAAGCGAATCGAGATAGCCCGTCTCGGCCTTCCGCAACTCGCCACGCGCGTAACTGACGTTTGCCAGACCGAGCGCCGGCCAGACCGACTGCGGCCATTGCCCGCGAGCCTGCAAGTACGCGCGCTCGGCCGCGTCCAGCCGACCTGTTGATTCCAGACTTGCCACGGCGGCCATGTAACGGTCGAGCTCGGGATGCGCAGGCAGTCGATCGGGTGGAAGAATGAGGATCGCCCAACGCTGTGCACGATCCCATGTCCGCATGAAACGCTGCACGTCCATCGCAAGCCTGGGCGTCGTCCCTGATCGTAAGATGACCGTTTGCGCATCACGGTCATAACCGACCAAGACGGCGAAGTGCCAGGCCGGCAGGAGCTTCAGCCCTAGGTTCTGCATCAGCAGTACCGGGTTGCCTGCGGCGACTTGTTCGAGCAGATCCGTCAAGCGCGGAGCCAATGTGTACGCCACGCGATCGCGTGCGCGCGCTGCGGCGGCCAACTCCACCTGGAGGCTGCCCTTACGGCCAGGAAGGTACACCTCCGCGGCAAGCTCTTCGGGTTCGACTATGACGCCGCTTGCGCTCAAAGCAGTCGCCAACGCCGCTGGGCCGCATTGATACTGCTCCTGCTTGTAGAACGGCGTCTGCTCGATCTCTGACCGCGTAGGCAGATGCGTTGCGTCTTGAAAGGCTGCCTGCGGAGGATGGGCGGCGCAGCCCGAGAGAATCGCGATCAGCGCGATCGCTATCCACTCGGGCCTCTGCCGGAATGAACCGATCAAGGAACGTTCTTGAAGACGTCGATGACGCCGACCGCCTCCAGGATGAACAGCACGATGAACACGATGCCGATCACTTCCAGCAAGCCCGCGCCAGCGGGCAGATGATCAAGCCGGTCGGCGAGCGTTTGCAATTCGGCCTCGGTCAGCCGTGCCAGCCTTGCTTGCACTTGCGCCTCATCGACGCCGAGCGCGCGCATCTGCTCACGGACCTGCTCGCGAGCGAGCGCCTGGTTGATTCTGGCGAGATCGCTCTGCGCCTGAGTCGACTGGATCCCTTCGAGCGTGCTAATGATCCCTGCTTGCGCCAACATCGGCGAACCGAGGCCGATGATCGATACGGCGAGAACATGGACCAGCGTCTTTTGCATCAACTTAACCATCGAGGCGCTCCGGTAACAAACCCGAACGCATTCTAGCTGCTGGGCGCATCAGGCGCCGCATCGCTTGTATGACCGCCGGCGCGACCTGTCTGTCTACGAATGAGCAGCTTGCGAATGAGCAGACCCAAAAGTCCTGCGGCCACGCTCGGCGCCCAAACCCATTGAAGTTCTGAGCGTATGACGCGCAGACCCCATTCCGAAAAAAACGGCGCAATGCCGATCGGAGATACGCGAATAACGCGCCATGGGAGGAAGTAGCGGTCCACCGAGAGTGGCGCGAAGAATGCTACCCCGAGACCGCCGCTCGTCAGCGCATCGAGCAGCCCGTGGGAGGCCGTCGCTGCGAAGACTACGCTTGCAGTTATGAGCCGGGTCGAGCCGAGAATCCTCGAGAACGGTGAGACGAGAATCGCACTGAAGAGCGCGAAAAACAATGAATGCGAGATTCCTCGATGACCGAGAACGCTGCCGTAAGCAATGCCCGCCCGGAATCCGATAACGTCCAGATCGGGTGCTGCACTGGCAATGCAGGCAAGCAAGAGCAATCGAGGCGGCACGCGCCTGGCGCCGAGCCCCAAGGCCATCGCGAGTGGAACCGCCGTGTGGGAAATTACCGAGGCCATCAACTGCTCGTTAGCCGCACAACCGATGCATCAACGGCGCAATACCCTTCCGCCGCAGCGGCATGTTAGCCGCCGACGCCTCGGGGATGCGAGAACACGTTCGACTGATCGCCCACGAGAGCGCCCAGCGCATCGGCTCTGGCGGCAGACGTTCCGGACCTCATCCAGCCCTGCAGTGGCACGTTGCAGGACTCGCCAATCTATTGCATTAGCCCAGGCCTCGTAGTAGGCCGAACAGCGTGGCCATCCCAGGGCGAAGACTCGGAGGTAGGGATTCGAAACATCGAGCGCCGTTGCAAACCTCTGCCCTCCTCAGCGTCAAGCCCAATCGCTGTGCGCGCTGTCTGTGCTCAGTCAGCGGGGATAATTGATATCTTTCCATTGCGCTCCAGCACCGCATACCTGATCTGATCAAGGCGCTCCAGACCTTGATGTTCGCGGGCGGCATCGAGCACATCGTCGACGTCCACACGTTCTTTCGCCATACGATGGTGCAGAGGTTTTCCGTTCTCGACGATGAGCAGCGGCAGCCCGTCCAAGACGTGATCGATGGGCTTGAAGTGCTGTTTGAGCTCGGACATCAGGATGTTGAGTCCAATGAGCGTACCCACGAGCAGGAACGAGTTGGTCATTGAGTTATCGCCATCCACCATCCCCTGCTGCGTCGCTTCACTGTAAGCGCTCGATCTACCGCAGCCTGTTGATAAGAGGGCAAGCCTGCTGAGGTGCCGCTTTCCCAACCGAGGAGAGCGACATGTCGAAGCAAGAGGATCGAGCGAGGAAGATTGCAG
>DATAFY010000145.1:0-2372 GCA_036257205.1 Steroidobacter sp.
TCCACGCTCATTACGCCGAACGAGCTCGCCTGCTCGCGCGGGACCTCCACGGCGCCGACGGTGATATCGGCCTTCTTTTCCACGTGCGCTGCGAGCATCGGACCGTAGTCCATCTTGTAGATGTGATCTCCGGCGAGCACCAGCACATGACGAGGGTGATGCAGCTTGATGATCTGCAGGTTCTGGTAGAGCGAATCGGCGGTCCCGCGGTACCACATCTCGCCGAGTTGCTGCTGGGCGGGAATCACCTCGATGAACTCGTTAAACTCGCCGCGCAGGTACCCCCAGCCGCGCTGAATGTGCTGAATCAGGGAGTGCGCCTTGTACTGCGTCACTACCGAAATACGGCGAATGCCGGAGTTGACGCAATTGGACAGCACGAAATCGATAATGCGAAATTTGCCGCCGAACGGCGTCGCCGGTTTGCAGCGATGGTCCGTGAGGTGCTTGAGCCGCTCGCCCCTGCCGCCCGCCATCACTACCGCCAGGGTGTGCCGGGTTAGACGGCTGACGTAACGTCGGACCGTTGGCTGTCTGCCGGTTCGCTGCATTCCTTTCATCTCGCCGCCGGTCCTCGTTCGTGAAGGCATGTCGGCAACTCCAGCGTTGGCGTACGTCCCCGCTGGAATGGCAGACGAGCGCGCTGCACGGCGGTTGCGCGCTTGCCTCTAAAGCGGGGCTTCGGCATTGTTGAAAACGCGCCACCGGCGCCGTCCAGTTCCTCCGATGGAGAAAACGTCCGGATGCGGTCTGTCGAGCTTCGTTTCATCCAGCCGCGCATTTGGTCACGACTGCGTCATGCGGTCGCCGACCTGCGCCGTCCGTTCCTCGTGGCTGCGTCAAACACTGCAGGGCGCCGCAGTTCGGTGCGCGCACGGAGGCGACCCTCCGCCTCGCGCCGGCGTTGGACGGGCCGCTCGGCGCGCTATCCCTGCGCTGCGGCATGGCTGATCGCATCTGGCCTCGCATGCAAGGTCCATGCGCAGGAATCCGCGCCATCAGCGCCGCCCGCCCCTCCCGAGTGCCTGCCAAGCGGGGATGGCTATGTACACGCGCGGCTCGCCGGGGTCCTGAATGCCGAAGTGCATTGGGGCAACGAGGTCGATTGCGCAGGCGCCGTTCGGCCCACCGATGGGGGCATTCGTCTACGCTTCAGCGGCGCGGAGCCTGAGGGCGCAGGCAAACTCGTCCTGGTGTTTGGCATCGCCGGTCTGCGCGAGGGGCAAGCGTTGAAGTTGGCGCCGGTCAACGTGACGATCGTTCGCGAGGGCAAGGGTGAGTTTTACAGCACGCAAGGCGATGACAAATGCATACTGGATGAGGTCCGCCAGGAACCGATCACGGCAGTTCCGCATCGCTCGCGCGCGTACCGCGTCGTGGCGCGCGGGGCATGCACCGAGCCGGCTCGAGCGGTCCGGGGCAAGGGCGCTGTCCTGCTGTCGCGCTTCGACGTCGCGGGCCGCGTGGACTTCGAGACCGAAGACTCGAGCAACAACGATGCACTGACCGCGAATTCTCTATGAAGCCCAGCGACCTTCTCGCTCGAACGCTGCGAGCCGCGATTCTGATGTGCTTGTGTGCGGCGACGCTTGCGCGCGCCGAGGACGGAAGCACGCAGCAATTGGACCAGCTCTTTCCAGAGTCGACTCTGCAGATCGCAACGCCTGATGCTCGTCTGCACGCCTTTCGAATCTGGATTGCGCAAGACGACGCGCGGCGCGCGCGCGGACTGATGTTCGTGCGAGCATTGCAGGACGATCACGGCATGCTCTTTCTGTATCCGAAAGAACAGATGATCGCCATGTGGATGAAAAACACATTCATTCCACTGGACATGCTGTTCGTACGTGCGGACGGGCGCATCGAACAGGTGGTGGAGAATACGACGCCCCACTCGCTTGCGACGATCGAGTCGAAAAGGCCCGTGCTCGCCGTCATCGAACTGAAGGCAGGAACGGCCGCGCGACTGCACATCAGGCAGGGCGCGCAAGTGATGCATCCTTCCTTCAGAAAGTGAAGCCGCGTTCTGCGAGATTCATAGCGCGCTCGATCTGCCCGTCGCGCTCGCACGCGGCAGGCAGACGATCATCGCGCAATCTCAGTGCATGCTTGCGGGGCCGCAGAAGGCGGCGGCCACAATCGGGTAATTCTTACAACTGATCTTTGCCCGGCACAGCGAGGCCGGCATTGCGAAGAGCGCGGCCGGCAGGCCGCACTTATTGAACTAAACTGCGAGCGTCCGCGGCTTGAGTTTAGAGCGTCATGAGCGCATCGCTTGCAGACGAATCGTCGATCCGCAATCTGCTCCATGAAGCGGAGCAGGCGCTCGCGAACGGAAAGCCCCATGAAGCGCAGCGCTTGCTCGAGCGCGC
>DATAFY010000161.1:0-7540 GCA_036257205.1 Steroidobacter sp.
GCGTACGAAAGCGTTACGCCCGCCGAACTGCAGGAGCTCGCCCGCGAATTGCTGCGCGCGAGCAACCGAACGGTCGGCGTGCTTGCGGGTGCGGGTCCTGCTGCGAAGGAGCGGACATGAGAGGACTGATCGCCGAGGGGCTCGCTTGCTTCGCCCGACGCGTGCATGCGTCGAGATTCCTGCTGTGCCGCCTGACGCTGCTTGTGCTGGCGATCGTCGGTCCATTCGCTTCTGCGAGCGCAGACGGAAGTCGCGGCGTGAAGACGCCGCCGTTCGAGCGCGTGCTGCTGCCGAACGGCGCCGTACTGCTGTTGATGGAGCGACGCGATGTACCCCTGATCGCCTTCAATGCGCTCGTGCGCGGGGGCGCGGCCGCCGATCCGGCGAGTGCAGAGGGCAGCGCGAGCCTGCTCGCGGGCCTGCTGGAGAAGGGCGCTGGCAAGCGCAATGCATTCGCGTTTGCACAGACCGTCGCGTCCGTCGGCGGTCAGATCGAAACCGGAGCCACGACGGAAGCCGTATCGGTAGGCGGCTCGTTTCTCGCGCGCGATCAGAAGCTGATGGTGGAATTGCTCGCGGACATGCTGCAGCGTCCGCACCTTGCCTCCGATGAATTCGAGACCCTGCGCAAGCGTCACATCGAATTCATTCGGTCCGCGAAGGACTCCGATCTTGCGGCGCTGACGCCCATTTACGGCGCCGCGGCGCTGTTCGCCGGACATCCGTACGGGCGGCCGGTCAACGGCAGCGAGGGCAGCCTCTCGGCGCTCGCGCACTCGGACGTGCAGCGCTATTACGAGCAGCAAGTCGGCGCCGATCGACTCATTCTGACGGTCGTCGGCGACTTCCGCACCGCCGACATGAAGCAACTGCTCACGCGGGCTTTCTCGGGCTGGCGCAAGGCGGGCGTCCTCCTGCCGCCCACGCCTCCGCCCCGACCCGTTGGAGTGCGACGCGTACTGCTCGTGGACGCGCCGCAATCGGTGCAGTCCTATTTCTGGGCGGGCGCGCTCGGCGTGGCGCGCAACGATCCGCGTCGCGCCCCGCTCGATGTCGTAAACACCTTGTTCGGGGGGCGGTTCACGTCCATGTTGAACAGCGAGCTGCGGATTCGCACGGGGCTGAGCTACGGAGCGAGCTCCCGATTCGATCGAATGAAGCGCGGCGGCGGCTGGGAGATGAGTTCATTCACCCAGACCGCGACGACCATCGAAGCCATCGACCTCGCCTTTGAGACGCTCGAGAAGCTGCGCTCCGCCGGATTCGACGAGACGCTGCTCGCATCCGCAAAGCGCTACGTGCAGGGGCAGTTCCCGCTGGCCTTGGAAACCGCATCGCAATGGGCCTATCAACTCGGGAGTCTGGAACTCTACGAGCTCAATCGCGAGTACATCGACGGGTACGCCGCCGCGCTCGACTCCGTGTCCGCCGACGCTGCGCGCGGCGTCATCGCGACCGTGTTCCCGAAATCGGACGAGGTCGTGCTGGTAGTGGTCGGACAGGCGGCGAAGATTCGCGACGGATTGCGTAAGTATGGACCCATTACCGAGATGAAGCTCTCAGACCCGGCGTTCGCCCCATCCGGCCCGCCGGGCTAGACAGATGTGATCCTTGTCACAAGCCTGACATTTGACGCATGTTGAGCGCCGGCCGGCGGCGCCTGGAATGCAGGAAACTCAGCGGAAATCAAGCTGAACCTAAGGCAGCGCCGCGTCAGAGGCGCGCACGAGCTGACCATGTTTTTGGCATGGACAATTGCCTTCCCGCCGCTAGACTCCCAATCGTGGCGCGCGAGCCGCGCCGACAAACCCACGACATGCAGTACCGGCGCAACGATTACGACGTCACGAACACCGTGCAGGTCAGTTCGGCCGAAGCGGTGCGTCGCGCCGTGGTTGAGCTGTTTCGGCAAACCTGGCCGCACTATCCCTTCGATCGAGTCGAGTCTGCATTCCGCGATTTCGAGCGACTGTTCAACGGGCAGTTTCCGGGCTACTACGGCTGCGACACTGTCTACCACGATCTGCAGCATTCGCTGGACGGCACCCTCGCCTCAGCGCGCCTCATCGTTTCATACGACCGAACGCATCTCCCCGATGAGCGCCTCGGGCCCGAGCGGGCGATCCTGGGAGTGGTGATCGCGCTGTTTCACGATGCGGGATATATCCGGCAGACGGACGATCAGACGCATCGCAACGGCGCCGAATTGACGTTGAGTCACGTGAGCCGCAGCGCGAACTTCCTCGGCTGTTACCTGCCTACGATCGGTATGGCGGAATGGGCGCCGGTCGCGACGAAGATCGTCCATTTCACCGGATATGAGGTGCAGTTCGAACAGATTCGCCTCGACGATCACCGCGACCGCAAGCTCGGACACCTGATCGGCACCGGCGACCTCATCGCACAGATGTCCGATCGCTGTTACCTTGAGAAGTGCCGCGACCGGCTCTATCCGGAATTCGTGCTCGGCGGCATCGCCCTGCCGAGCGATGCTCAAGGCAAGACGCTCGTGCGCTACAGCTCCGGGCTGGACGTGCTGCGGCAAACTCCGGGATTCATCGACGAAGTGCGGCGCACGCGCCTCGACGGCGAATTCGGCAGCGTCTATCGCCATCTCGAAGCGCTGTTCGATGGCCGTAATCCGTACATGGAGGCGATCAACCGCAACATCGCCTATCTGGCCGAAGTGCTGCGCACCGGCCGCTGGCCCATGCTTCGCCGCGATCCTCCCTGCTTCACGTGGGAGCGAAATCCCGTGCAGAACATCCGCTCGCTGGTGATCGGGCATTTAAAGCAAGTCTGGAAGAATTGAGGCGTAGCGGCGGCAGCCGCTTCCGGCCTTACGACGCCCGCCCTCGCGCCCGATCGACTCTGCAGGTCGTCTGTACTCACTCGATTCCTTTGCTAGCCTTGCACGCCTGCTGCGTCAGGAGTTGCAATGGCCAATCGCTTCGCGAAGCTCAACGCCCGTTTCCCCCGGAAACGAGCCTTCATCACAGGGGGCGGCAGCGGGCTCGGACTGGAGCTCGCCCGCGCATTGGCCGCTGAGGGTTGGACGCTGGGGCTGTTCGATCGCAATCTCGCGCGACTCGCGGCGGCCGAAGCGGAATTGTCCCGCGCAGGGATCGCCGTCGCCGCCTTCGCTGGGGACGTGGCTCACGTTGATGAACTCACGGTTGCGGTGAATTCGTTCGCCGCTGCGCGCGGCGGCTTCGATGTGATGATCAATAACGCGGGCGTCGCGGGCGCGGGCTCGCTGATGGATGTATCCCTCGAGGATTGGCGCTGGATCATCGACATCAACTTCATGGGCGTCGTGCACGGCTGTCGCGCAGCGATTCCGCATCTTCGGCGCAACGGCGCGGGCCTCATCATCAACATCGCGAGCGCGGCGGCTTTCGCCTCCGCCCCCGGCATGGCTTCTTACAATGCCGCCAAGGCCGCGGTGCTGTCGCTGAGCGAGACGCTCGTCAACGAGCTGCGCGAGACGCGCACGCAGGTCTCGGTCGTCATGCCCACGTTCTTCCAGACGAACTTACTGGAATCCGCTCGCGGTTCTGCGCAAAACCTTGAACAAGCCGCTCGCTTGATGGCCACCTCGTCATATCAGACGCCGCACGTCGCGCGCGACGTGCTGCTGCTGGCCGGCGCAGGCAAGCCCTACATCGTGCTGCCGCGTTCGGCGCGCCTGTTGTGGCGATTCAAGCGCTGGGCTCCGGCGTTTTTCCTGGACCGGCTTGGCCGCGTTGCGCGAGCGTATGGACGAGACGGCTAGGGCGGGCGGAACGAGAGGCCGCGTCTGCTAGCCGCCCGCAAACTCGGGCGGATCCACTGCAAGCATGAATCGCGTGTAAATCTCCGGCAGGCGCGCCAGCACCTGCGTCTTGCCCGCCAGCGCGCTCGCTTCGAGCACGTGCCGAAGCAGCGACAAACTCAGCGACTCGAGCGCAGGAAGAGAAACAGGCGCATAGCTCAGATGCCAGGGCTCCGGACTGACGCCTCCCCGATCGGTGCCATAGGGGCGGAAAAAACCATACCGGCGCATGTTCGCGTCGAGCCAGCTCGTGAGTCGCGCAAATACTCCGTCGGCGGCGTATTCGGCCGGAATCAACTGCACTTTGTATCCCGCAGGCGCCGCGGCGGCGTCAAAAATATCGACATCGCTGCCCCAGTGATGACGACTGCCGCCAGGCAAGGCGGACCAACTGAGAATGGCCTCCACCGCTTGTGAATCGCTGAGCTGGCGACGATCGAGCGCGTTCCCCTGTCGATCGTAAATGGGACGCTCGCCCGCCCACTTCGCGTTCCAAATCTTCAGCTGCGCATCGAATTCTCTGAAACTCGAACGCGCGCACAGAGCGACGCCGTCGAGCGCGGCTGCGTCGCGCATCGCCAGAAACGACGTCGCCGCTTCGAAGTGAAGCGAGCAAGGAGGGTCGCGCAGATCGACGATGTGCGATCGCGCGCGACCAGTGAGCTCAAACTCATTCATTGAGTGACCCTGCGGAGCGTGAGACGAGCGAGCGGTCAGTATGTCAAAAAAGCCGACATCGTCGCTGATTTTCTCAAGCCCGAGTGCTGCAAATCGCGAGTATGATGCGCGATCAAAGGTCGAATGAATTTCGCGCCTGTGAAGATCGGGTGTCGCCTTCAGCGACGCAGGCATACGGAGCGTACGTTGAGATCCCACGGGCTCAAGGCCAGATTGGTCGGCATAGCGATCATTGCAGGCGCGTGCGTCGCCGCAGCGCTGTTCGCGCTCGACTATATCGACCATCGCAATTCGGCCGCGCTCATCGGCGCGCAAAGCGAACGCGCCTTAATCGCCGCCGAATCCGAACGACTCGATCTGCTGGCGCGCGATCTCGCGGCCTCGCACGCCGCGTCGATCGAGACGGCGCTGCGCGCCGGCGACGCAGCTTCCGCGCAACGCGCGCTCACGATCATTCTCGAACACCCATCCGCCATCGCCGCACGCGTAACGCGCAGCGACGGCCAGGTTCTCTATGAGCACGCGCGCGCCGATTCGTGGACGGCGAGGCTTGCCCCGCAAGAGATGCGCGGCGTCCGGCGCGAACTGACGCACCTTCGGCCGCAGAGCGCGCTGGAGATCGTCGTCGCACGGCAAGGCCTGCTCGCCTCCGCTCAGGCGCTGCGTTCGCAGCTCGAACGCGTCAAGCACGACGATTTTACGCGGGGCGTGTGGATGATCGCCGCCGCAGGCGCGCTCATCACCGCCGTGCTGGCGGCGCTGTGCTGGACGCTTGCGCGACGCCTGGAGCGCTCGATCGCCGCACTCATCCGTTCGGCGGAGCGAATCGGCGAAGGCGATTACACGCATCCGCATCAGGTGACGAGCGGCGATGAGATCGCGGATCTCGAGCGCGCGCTCGATCGAATGCGTCAACGGCTGCGTCAGACGACGATCACCAAGAATTACCTGACGACCGTGCTCAATAGCATGAGCGACGCCGTGCTGGTCGCCTCGCCTCAGGGCGTCATCCGTCGCGTAAACGATGCAGCCGTGCTGCTGTTCGGGTACAGCGCGCAGGAGTTCGAGAACCAGCCGCTCGTAAACCTCATCGCCGAAGATGAGCGGGCCGCGTTCTCGCTGGAATCCGCGCGGATGGACACGCGCGAGACGGTCATAGCGACCCGCCGCGGAGAGACGATCCCGGCGTCCATCTCCGGTGCGCCGCTCGCGGCCGACGATCCGCAGTTTCAGGGAATGATTTTCGTCGTTCGCAACATCACCGAACGCAAGCGAGCCGAGCGCCGCATCCATTATCTGGCTCGCTACGACGCGCTGACCAAGGCGCCGAACCGCATGCAGTTCCAGCACCTGCTGCAGCAGGCGATCGCTCGCACCCGGCGCAGCGAGCGCGTCATCGTGATGCTGTATCTGGACATGGATCGCTTCAAAGAGATCAACGACACATTCGGGCATGCGGCGGGCGATCGCACGCTGGAGGCGTTGAGCGAACGCCTCACGCGCGTGCTGCCGCGCGAAGCGGTGATCGGCCGCCTCGGCGGCGATGAATTCGGGCTGTTCATCGAGGGTTTCGCCGACTCCGAAGACGAACGCGACCAAGCCGCCAGTCTGGCGCGGAAGGCGCTCGCGGAGGTCTGCAAGGCGTACTACGTCGATCAGCAGGAAGTCTATTTGACCGCGAGCGTCGGGATCGCTTTCTGCCCGAAGGACGCGCAGAACGTGATCGATCTGATACGCAACGCCGACGCCGCGATGCATCACTCCAAACAGAACGGCGGCGCCAATTTCGCCTTCTACTCGCCGGAGATGAACGCAGCCGCGGTCGAGCGCCTGACGCTCAAGAACAAACTCAGGCGCGCGCTCGAGCGTGATGAGCTGATGATGTTCTATCAGCCGAAAGTCGATTTGCGCGACCGACGAATCGTCGGGGCGGAAGCGTTGTTGCGCTGGCGTCTGCCCGGGCACGGCGACATCCCGCCCTCGCAGTTCATCCCCCTTGCCGAAGAAACCAATCTCATTCTCGGCATCGGCGAATGGGCGCTGAACCGCGTTTGCGCCGACTACCGCGAATGGATGCAGCGCACTCAGAATCCCGTGCGCGTATCGATCAATCTGTCTCTGAAGCAGCTGCATCAGGCGAGCTTCATCACGCGATGTCAATCCGTGTTCAAGAAGCACCAGATTTCGCCCGCGTGCTTCGAGCTGGAAATCACCGAAACGACTCTCATGGCGGACCCGACGCGCACGATTAAGCTGCTCGATGAGCTGTATGCAATGGGCCTGCATCTATCGATCGATGACTTCGGCACCGGCTATTCCTCGTTGAGCGCGCTTCAGCAGTTTCCGATCGGCACGCTCAAGATCGATCAGTCGTTCGTCAAGAACGCCGCCGTCAATTCCGATGACGCCACGATCGTCCGCACGATCATAGACATGGGCAAAGCGCTCGAGGTAGAGGTCGTCGCCGAAGGCGTCGAAAACGAAGAACAATTCAGCTTCCTGCGCAGCCGCGGCTGCCATTACGCACAAGGCCGTTTGTTCGGCGATGCGATGAGCGCCGAAGAGTTCCTGACGCTCCTGCTCGCTCAGGAGAGCGGTCGGGCGAACGTGAACGGACGGTTCGCCTGACCGGCGGCTCGCGAACAGGCCTTTAATGTCGTCTCATTGCTGATCGCCGGGCGGCCGCCCCCTAACCGTCGACCGCCAAACCCTTCTACAATTTCCGCCATGCTCACCTTTTCTTCTCTCGCGCTGCGACGCGGGGCGCGACTGCTCATTTCCGACGCTTCGTTCACGATCTATCGAGGCGAAAAAGTCGGCGTCGTCGGCGCGAACGGCTGCGGCAAATCGAGTCTGCTCGCGCTGATGCTGGGAGATCTGCAGCCAGATGCGGGCGGGTTCGATAAGCCCTCGCAGCTGGTCCTCGCGCACCTCGCCCAGGAGTCGGCGGCGTCGCAGCAGGCTGCGATCGAGTTCGTCATGGACGGCGACGAGGAGCTGCGCAGGACCGAGCGCGCGATCGCGCAGGCGGACGCGCAGAACGCCGGC
>DATAFY010000534.1:0-2165 GCA_036257205.1 Steroidobacter sp.
GCCGCTGGAGCATTGGCGCGACCTACGACGACAAGCATGTTCTGATCGACGCTGTCGCAGCGGCTGTTGCGTCGGGTCCCGGAGTCTTGCGGCCGCAGGCGCTTTTCCGTAAGGCTGTATATCGTCGCGCGTATTTCGTCACGTGAATCCGCGCGCCTCTTTCAGCACGGCGTAAGCCGTGCTGATTTCGCGCGTTCGCTCCTCGGCCATTGCGCGGATGCTTTCCGGCAGGCCCTTACCGGCCAGTTTGTCCGGGTGGTGCTGACTCATCAGGCGACGGTAGGCGCGTTTGATCTCGGCGTCGGTGGCCGCCGGCGTGAGTCCCAGCGCGGCGTAGGCGTCGTCCACATTCCGTTGCGACGAGCGTTCTCGTGAGCTGGCGCGCAGCAGGGCTTCCAGCTGTTCGACGTCGCTTTCCGCTAGACCGAGCAGGCGCGCAATCCGAAGGAGCATCTGGTGTTCGGCGGGATGCACATTCCCGTCGCCCGCGACCGCTGCGCATTGAATTTGTAGAAACGTGATGAGGAGCAGCCGATGCCCATGCGTTGCACGGGCAAATCTCGCGACCTCGCCGTCCAGATCGAACCCCGGCGCCTTGCCGCGATTGAACGCCGCCTTGGCGATGTCGCGCTGTTCGCTCGTAAGATTCAGTCGCGCGAACAGAGTCTCGGCCACTGCGATCTCATCGCGCGTCACGAGGCCGTCCGCCTTGCATACCGCTCCCATGACCGCGAACGTCGAGTCGAAAAATTGAGTCTGCACCGAGGCGAGTCGTTGGACGGGCGCGACCCGCAGGAACAGGCTCACCACACACCCAAGGGCCGCACCCGCGATGAGTCCGCGAAGCCCGCCGACGAGAAGACCAAGAAAGGCAAATAGAAATACGACCGACATTCCGCTAGTCTAAACCGTGAGTTGTCCGGTCTGTCTGTGCGCCGTCCGCCGATTGGTCGCGCGCGCCCACGCGCTGTGCACGACCAAGGCCCCCAAGCGGGCCAAATGCATAGCCGGACAACGCACAAGGAAAAGCCCGCGCTGTTCGATCCACACGATCCACTCTATACAACAAATCGACGCAAACGCGTGACCGCGTCTGCTCGCCAGGGCGTCAGCGCCGCTTGATCGCCGCTTCCAGGTGCTCGCCCGCGAATACGCCGCCTGCGGTCGCCGCTGCAACGCCCAGCGGGGCGCCTCTGAGCAACGTTCTGTTCATGAGTTTGTCCGATAACATTCGAGCGGATGCAAGCACCCGGCCTGATGGAAATTTTCACGCAAACACACAACGGCGTCGGCGTCCAGATAGGGATCGTTCGGGCCCAGAACGCTTCGTTGTTGCACAATAGAGATGCTCAAAACGCGTGAGAGATTCTGCATGCGCATGACAATGCTTGTGCTCCTGCTGGGCGCTGTTGCGCAGCACGTGTGCGCGGCGGATGCGGGGAGGGAAACGACTGGCGCGCCGGATTCCCGCGCCGTGCTGACCGGCGCCCAGGTCGTGCAGATCCTGGATGAAACCGTCGACTGGTATCGAACGCTGGGCGTGCAACAGCAGATCGCCACACAGCCAAGCGATCTGCTCATCCTCTACGCCAACCGACAGACTGCGGACAAGCTCATGGCGCTCGCGTTTGAGATTGCGCGAGCCAATGCCGAGCTGCTCAGCAGCGAAGCCGGCGCCGCGCAGGCGGGGGCCAGGTCCGCATCGGCTTCCGAGACTCCGGCCGGCAGAAATCTTGATGACCGCCGCGCAGCGATTCAGGCGCAGATCGATTCACGCCGGCGCGAACTCGCGGTCGCTCCGGCGGGGCGCAGAGTCGAGCTCCAGGCGAAGATAGCGGTCTTGCAGGGTGAGTTCGATCTCGTCAATGCGCGCAGAAATCTTCTCAACAACATGGCTCAGTACGAGGGTCAAAATGACACGAACGGTTTTGGCGCGAATGCGTTGAAAGCTCATATCGATGCGATCGCCGCGTCCGTTCCATCTTCGGGCGCAGGGTCCCCGACGAGCGCACCGGCGGCTGCGCCCGCGAATCCGTCCGCCGGCGCAAACGCCGAGGCGGGGGCGTCGCTCAGGCAGCTCGGGATCTGGGACCTGGCGGGGGCGGTGTTCAGATTGTCCGCCAAGTCCCACATGATCGTCACGATCGATCAACGTACGGCGGCGC
>DATAFY010000170.1:0-6193 GCA_036257205.1 Steroidobacter sp.
CGGACGTTTGTCGTCTATTGAGCAGTCAAAGAGCGGGACGCCTCCTCCAAAACCGTGTGTCCGTTCTGCGCGATGCGTTGTCTGCAGAACCGATGCGAAGTCGGCAATCGCAGCCGGCGATCGAGAATGACAATCCAGAGCGGACAACGCCTCTGCGCCCTCGTCGTCAGGAACCCTCGAGCGCCCGCAGCACGAGCGCGTGGAGCCCGCCATTCGTTGCAAGCACGCTCGTCGTTCCTAACCCAATGGGCTGGCCTTGCAGATCCGTAAACGTCCCGCCCGCTGCTTCGACGATCACGGCGAGGGCCGCAATATCGAGAATATTCACGTCGGATTCGATCACCACATCGATCTTTCCCGCTGCAAGCAGATGATAGTGAAGAAAATCCCCGTAGCCGCGGATGCGATTCGCACGCGCGACGAGCCGGCCGTAATTCGACCAGCGCGGACCGCTGGCCAAGGTTTTCAGATTGCCCGCTGAGATGGCGCTCGCTTCGATCGAATCGATCGCACTCACTGCAATCGCTCGGTCATTGAGCCGGGCGATCGGGCCCGGGGCAGACAGCTCCCCGTACGCAAGTTCACCGTATACCGGCGCCGACGACACTCCTACGATGAGTCGCCCGCGGTGCATGAGCGCGATCTGCGTGGAGAACATCGGGTACTCGCGCACGAACGCCTTCGTGCCGTCGATCGGATCCACAAGCCAGAGGTATTCGGCGTCAAGCCCGCTCCTGCCCGTCTCCTCGCCGTAAAAACCGTGCGTGGGAAATCGCTCGCTGAGAATGCGGCGGATGACCTGCTCGGTTTCCACATCCGCCTGCGTCACCGGCGACTTGTCGGACTTGAGCGTGACTTCCAGATTGCGCTGGTAATAGCGCCGGGTGACGTCGGCGGCGGCGCGAGCCGCATCGAGAGCGGCGGAGAGAAAAGGACTGTGCAACATAGGCTAGCAGCACACGGCGGATGGCGGCCGGTCCAGATGTAGGGCTGGCTGGATCACCGCCGCGATATTACTCGTTGAACGAGGTGGGAACTGAGTGAATTCTGGAGGGGTGAGCGCGCCTGGCCATTCTTGACTTCCCCACGCGCCTTCCCTACCTTGCCGCCTCCCTTAGGTGATCGCGCACGCTCACGAGAAGTGAACGGGTGCGATAAACGGGAAGCCGGTTCGTCGTGCTGCAGCGAAGGTTGCTGCTCGATCATCCCGGCGCTGCCCCCGCAACGGTATTCGAGACAATCGACGTCATGAGGCTTGCCAAGCCTCGGCCACTGCGAAAGCTTCTTTCGCGGGAAGGCGACGTCGACGAACGGCGCGAACGCGTTCACTCGAGAGCCCGGAGACCGGCCTAACGGGTCAACCCAGCATCGCGGCGGGCGATGGGCGTTGCCGCTCTGGCGCTCCCCTCCCTCGACCGCGGCTGTTTCGTTCAGCTTCATGCCATGCGGGCGTGCATGGGAGGGGTTCATGAGATTCGTCACTAGCGGCGGCCTCGCCGCGGGCGCGATCAGCGCATTGGTATCCACGGCCGTCATCGCCGATTCCGTCGAACAAGTCGTCGTCACAGCCGCGCGCGTGGAACAGCCGATCAGTGAAGTGATTGGCTCGGTATCTGTGATTACGCGCGATGACATCGAGCGTCGGCTCGTGCAGTCCACGCAAGACGTGCTGCGCGGCGAGACGGGCGTCAACGTCGTCAACAACGGCGGCCTAGGCAAGCTTTCAAACGTGTTCCTGCGCGGCGCGGATTCCGAGCAGGTCCTCGTGCTGATCGACGGCGTGCGCATCGGCTCCGCGACAGCGGGCACGACTGCATTCGAGTTCCTGCCCCTCGATCAGATTGAGCGCATCGAGATCGTGCGCGGACCGCGTTCGAGCCTCTATGGCGCCGACGCCATCGGAGGGGTGATTCAGATCTTCACGCGCCAGACGAACGGCGCCTCAGCGGCGCTCGGCGTCGGCTCGCACAACACCTTCGAGGCCAATGCACGGTTCGGTCACATGAGCGATGACGCATGGTTCAGCGTCTCCGCCGGCCGACTCCAGACCGACGGCTTCAATGCGTGTCGCGGCGCGCCCTTTCCGCCCGGCGGCGGTTGCTTCACGTTCGAGCCCGATGCGGACGGTTACGACCAGACGTCCGGCGGCGCGCGCGCCGGCTATGCATTCGGCGATCGTGGCGAGGTAGAGGCGAGCGCTTCCTACGCGAGCGGAACGACCGAGTTCGACGGCGATTTTGCCAACGTTTCCGACTACACGCAGCAGGTGCTGACGTTGCGCGGACGGACGCACCCGGCCGAGCGCTGGAGCGTCTCGTTGCTCATGGGCGATGCACGCGACGAACAGGCGAGCTTCCATGAAAGCGGCGGCGCATCGCTCTACGCCGGCCGTTTCGACACCGTAAAGCGAAGCGCTTCGCTGCAATCAGATCTACAGATCGCGCCCGGGCAGCTTGCAACGCTCGGCATTGATTACCTGCAAGATCGCGTCGAAAGCACCACGGCCTTCGATGAAACCTCACGCGAAAACGTCGGCGTATTTGCACAGCACCAGGCGCGATTCGGCGCGCACAACGTGCTGGTCTCCGTGCGCCATGACGACAACGAACAATTCGGCGGATATGACGCCGGGAATGTCGGCTGGCGCTGGACCCTTTCACCCGCGCTCGCTCTGACGGCGGCGTGGGGGAGCGCATTTGGCGCGCCTACGTTCAATGACCTTTACTATCCTGGATACAGCAATCCTGAACTCGAGCCTGAAAGCGCTCAGAGCGTCGAGATCGGCGCGCAGGGCGTCCTTGGCGCAATGCGGTGGTCGTTGGCGGCGTACGAAAACCGGATCGACGACCTGATCGTCTACGATTCCCGCATCTTCGCGCCGAACAATCTCAACGAGGCGCGCATCCGCGGCGTCGAAGTGGACGGCAACTTCGCCCTTCAGTCCTGGACGATTGCGCTCGGTTACGCCGGCATGGATCCGCGCAATCGCACGCCGGGCGAAAGTTACGACAATATCCTGCCGCGGCGCGCGCGACATTCGGGCCACATCGAAGCTGGCCGCGCGATCGGTCCTGTGGAAGCTCGCATGCGGGTCACGGCCGAAAGCTCGCGCTACGACAACCTTGCCAATACGCAACGTGTGGGCGGCTACGTCGTCGTCGACGTCGTCGCCGACTACGCCATCAATCGCGAATGGAAGCTCCAGGGCAGGATCGGCAACGCGTTCGGGCGCGAGTACCAGACCGTGCGTTTGTACAACCAGGACGAGCGCACGTTCTTCCTTAACCTGCAGTATCAGCCACGATAAGAGTAGAAGGCCGTAGGTAGTAGGCTCTAGGGAAGAGGACCGCCTTGCGAATCGCAAAGCGCTCCTTTTCCTTGCGCCTACAACCTGGTCCTACGCAGCGCAGCCTAATGGGTCATCGTCTCAGCAAGATCTACACGCGTACGGGCGACAACGGTACGACCGGTCTCGGCGACGGGACTCGGGTTCCCAAGACGCACGAGCGCATCGAGGCGTACGGCGCGGTCGACGAAGCGAACAGCGCCATCGGCATGACGCTGGCAGTCGCCGGACTGCCTGAAGCGGTGATCGCAACGCTCACGCAAGTCCAGCATGAGATGTTCGATCTCGGGGGCGAGCTTGCAGTGCCTGGCTACCGCGTCATCACCGATGCGCACGTGACGCGGCTCGAACAGGCGCTCGAGGAGTTCAACGAACACCTACCTCCCCTAAAGGAATTCATCCTGCCCGGCGGCGGCCCCGCCGCGGCGGCTTGCCATCTCGCGCGCGCGATTACGCGGCGAGCCGAGCGCCGCGTCTGGGCGCTCGCCGGGGCAGAGAGCGTCGCCCCCGAAGTCGCTCGGTATCTGAATCGCCTCTCCGATCTGCTGTTCGTCATCGCGCGCGTGCTCGCGCGCCATGAGCAGGGGCCGGAAGTGCTGTGGAAAGGAACGCGGACTTAGTGCGCCTTCGGCGTCTTGATCGGGCTTCGAGCATGAGGCGCTAGGCGCGGCGAGTTGGATGCGTTAGCCGCCTGTCATTGAAGGAATCACGGCTTGCCGCTCGTGCGGCTTGAGCGGGATCGTGATTTCCTGCTCAAGTTCGTGGGAGACGATCAGCGATGCTTCGAGACGATTCACGGCGACCGGACGGACCACTGCGCCCAACGTGGAGTGCGTCAGCAGAAAGCTGTGATATCCGCTCGCGTGCGCGATGGCGAATTGCACGAGGACGTTCATGCACGGCGACGTCGCGTTCAGCTCGTTGATCCGCTCATCGCAGATCACCAGAAACGCGCGCTCCGGCGGGACCGAGGCGAACGCGCCGGCGGCGCGCAGCTCCTCAAGAAATGCGCGGATCTGACGCGTGACGCGCGGCCACGCCGTCGGATCGCCGGCAGCAAGCGCGCACCAGCGCGTGCCGCGTTCGATCGCGTTGATCACGAACAGCGTGAAGCGACGCTGCGTGAGATACGAGCCGTCCGAGGAAGCGCTTGCACCGCACGCGAGGGTGCGCATCGCAGGCCGCTCTCGCGTTGCGCTGCGCACCGTCTGAAGCACGTTGATCCCGTGCGCCCCCAGCAGCCAACGATCGTTCGGGTGAACTTCGGCGGCCTTAGCATTCGCGCGCAGAAGCGGTTCTGGCTCGCGCGCCGCAGCCGCCGCTTCGCCGGAGCGGGACAGCAGACCCGCCGCCGCCCCGCCGTTGCCGAACGTCTCGAGACGCCCGCGCAATCGATCCGTCGCGACGATGCGCGGATAAAACATGACCGCGTTCTCGCTATGAAAATCGAGCCTTTCCAGTGCGCGCACCGCCGCCGCGGGGCTGTCCCATGCGCACGGCGGATCGATAATGAGCAACGCACGGCGTTCGCGGCAGAAACGCGCGGCGACCAACAATGCGCTCACGCTCACATCCTGTGTGCGGGACAGCGGTGGAATATAAACGAACGCAAGATCATCGACGTCCTGGAGCGCGAACAGACCCGTGCGTCGCGACGCCGATCCGATCACGTCGTAGCTCGTAATGGGCCGGCCGTCGTCGCCGTCCGGATTCGAATTGACGTAACCGACCGGCAAAGTCGTCCCTGCCCCGAGCGTTCGATCAGGGCGCACGCTCGGCACGCGGCCGCACACTCGCACGAGCTCAGATTCGGCGAGCGCGGTCGCGACGAAGCGGGGCGTCGCAGGATCCACCGACAACTCGCTGAAAGTCTCCTGCGCTTCGATGCGCTCGGAACCGGGCGAACGCACGCGCTGAATCACAAGATTGAAGCGCTGATCGTCGTTGGGGTCGATGCGGTCGTAATCGACGGAGGCTCGCAGGAACTCGCGCGTACCCGGCTCTCGCGCCTCGAGTTGGAACAACTCGCCCTCACAGCGTAAGGACAGCGTTGCCGGCGCCGCGCCGTTCACGATGCGCACGACGACGGCTTGTCGCCCGCCCTGCTCAAAGAAGTGCCCAACGGCGTAGGACAGCGGGCTCGGTTGCCACAAGCCGCCAAACTGCTGCTGAAATTCTGCAAAACTGCGCACTACGAGCGGCTCGTTGACGGGGCCGCGCAGCGTGCGGCCGACGAACGCAGTCAATTGCGCGCTGCTGCGCGAGATCGGCTGATCGGCGCTCGGCGTTTCCGCAACCGAGATGCTTGCCGAACTCTTCAGCGTCGCTGCTCCCCCTTGCTGTTGTGCGCGCTAACTTAGCACAACGAGGCGCCGCGCCAGTTTGTCCCTCGCTTGAGCGGCCAAATGCTTCAGAGAGCTCAATACAGCGCGAGTTGGAGCCGGCTCAGCGACACGATGCGTTCTAGCGACCTCACAACTGGCGCGCCGCGAACGTATCACAGGCCTGGAGCGAGCCGCTTTCATAACCGCGTTTGAACCACCGCACCCGCTGCTCCGAGCTGCCGTGTGTAAAGGATTCCGGCGTTATCGGCCCGCCTGCCTGACGCTGAAGTCGATCGTCGCCTACGGCGCTAGCCGCATTCAGGCCTTCTTCGAGATCGCCGGCCTCAAGCAGCTGGCGCAAGCGATCTGCGTTGTGCGCCCACAGGCCGGCGAAACAGTCTGCCTGCAGTTCCTGACGAATCGACAGAGCATTCGCCTGCGTCGGGCTCGCGCGCTCGCGCATCGCCGCGGCGCGTTGCGACACGCCGAGGAGCGTCTGGACATGATGGCCGATCTCGTGCGC
>DATAFY010000188.1:0-5105 GCA_036257205.1 Steroidobacter sp.
GCAAGGTGCCTGCACCGAAAGCCGCCATCACCGAGGCGCCGTGCAGCGCACCGGCCCCCATCGCCGCAAACATCAACATCGAATATACAAGTCCACACGGCAGCCAGCCCCACAGAAACCCGAGCAGCAGCGCCTGGCCGCATCTGCTGGAAGTCGCAGCTTGATGCGCCAGCGGTTGTAGCTTCGACCAGAAGCGTGCCCCTAGGCGCTCCAGCACGGCGAGTGCGTTCCAGCGAATCAGGATTCGCAGCGCGAGCAGAATCAACAGCACCCCGCTCGCGACGCGCAGCGCTGCGCCGATCCTCAGCATATCCAAGATCGATTGCAGCCTCGCGCCCGCGAAGCCGAAGAGTAGTCCGGCGAAGGTATAGCCGCCGATCCGTCCTGTGTGGTACCCGCCGGCGTTGAAGAGCGCAGCTGCCGCTGTATGTCCGGTTGTCCGGGCGCGCATCCCGAGCGCGCCGGCGATTCCGCCGCACATGCCGAAACAGTGCGCGCTTCCGGCCAGGCCTGCAATGAATGCGGCGCTGATGCTAATGGTGTTGGAGTACATTGCTGAGCGAGACGGCGGATGGCGGGCAGCAGAAACCGACTATCCCCCATCGGCTATCCGTTTCTCCCGATCATCGTGAGGTTCTTCATCCCGCAGGATTTCCCATCCGGGCGAATCCAAATCATCGAACTGACCTGCACCCACGGCCCAGAAGAACGCCCATCCGGCGAACACGACCAGCGCAAGGCTGAGGGGTACGAGCACGAAAAGGATGCTCATGAGGCCAGCCTTGAGGATTGGGAAATAGGGTTTCGCTCGGGCGGCAGAGTTTTAGTGACCGTCGTTGCAATCGCTCCGCCCGTTCTTTCCTGCGCTCTCCGGGCTTCAGCGTGCAGCCGGCGCTCAGCTGCGGATCGCTTCGGCAGCAGCCGCATCGAATTGAGCACCACAGCCGCCGAACTGAGCGACATGCCAAGGGCTGCGAGCCAGGGTGGGACATAGCCGAGCGCGGCAAGAGGCAGAGAGCCGAAGTTATAGACTGTGGACCAGACGAGGTTCTGTCGTGCGATCGCCAGCGTGCGGCGCGCGAGCGCAATGGCCTGCGGGAGCGTTTCGAGATTCTCGCCGACCAGCACGATGTCGGAAGTCGCCTGTGCAAGCGCCGCACCGCGGCCCATCGCGATCGAGACGTTTGCAGCCCCCAGAACGGGCGCGTCGTTGACGCCGTCGCCGACCATAGCCACGCGGCGTCCGCTTTGCTGCAGCTCGCGCAGGTGCGCAAGCTTCTCCTGAGGCGAGCGACGCGCGAGGCGTTCCGAGATCCCACAATGAATCGCCACTGCCTCGACGGCGCCGCGATCGTCGCCGCTCAGGATGCGCGGCGCGACATCTAGCGCGGCGAGCGCGCTCACGGCGACGGCCGCATTCTCCCGGACTTTGTCGCGTAGCTCGAAACGGGCGAGTTCGCGCGTCTCATCGCCGAGGTAGACTATCGTGCCGTGCGCCTCAGAGGGCGGAGCAGTCGAGGATGCTTCACCGCGCAGATCCGCAACGAAATCAGGCGAACCGACGCGATGGCGCCGGCCCCCGAGCACGCCCTCGACCCCGCAGCCGGCGACTGTGCGCACCGAGTGCACGTCAAGACCGGCATCAAAGGCGGCGAACGCCCGCGCGAGCGGATGCTCGGAGGATTGTTCGAGTGCGGCTGCGATCGCAAGACATCGAGCGACGTCCATGTTTGCGCTCGGCGTGCAACGCTCTACCTGAATCTGGCCGCGCGTCAAAGTTCCTGTCTTGTCGAAAACAATGCAGTCCACCTTGGCAAGCGCCTGCAAGGCGTCAGGACGTGTGACGAGCGCTCCGCGTTGCGCGAGTTGTGCGGTCGCTGCGGAGAGCGCTGCAGGCATCGCGATCGCGAACGCACACGGACAGGCGACCACGAGCACCGCAAGCGTGGCTTCGAAGGCTCTGGCGGGATCAATCGCCAGCCACACGGCGCACACGACGGCGGCGCCCACAAGAACCCAGATGAGAAAGCGCGCCGCCGCACGGTCGGCCGCGCACGATATCGCCGGTTTTTGCGCCTGCGCGCGTTGGAGCAGGGCGGCTATATGCGATAACACAGTGCTCGCGCCGATCGCGGTTACACGCATCCGGAACGGCGCGGCGAGGTTCAGCGTGCCGGCCGCCGCACGTTCTCCCTTGCCGCGGGACGCAGGAAGAGACTCGCCTGTCAGCATCGATTCATCGATGCTCGCGGGCCCCTCGATGAGCTCGCCGTCAACAGGGATCGCCTCGCCCGGGCGCACCAAAACGATATCGCCGCGCTTCAGCGCCGCGAGCGGAACGTCCTCTGTCCGCGATGCGCCCACGCGGTGGGCGACCGCCGGAAGCTGACGCGCCAACGCATCGGTAACGCCGGCGGTGCGGTGCCTGACGCTCATCGCGATGAAACGACTGAGCGTCAGAAAGAAGATGAACATCGTCACGGAATCGAAATACACCTCGCCGCGACCGACGAGCGCGTTCCAGACGCTTGCCGAGTACGCGAGCACAAGCGCGAGGCTGACGGGCGAGTCCATGCCAACGCTGTGCGCGCGAACGCTGTTCCAGGCCCCGAGCAGAAACGGCGCTCCTGCATAAAACATCACGGGCGTTGCGACCAGCAGGCTGAAGATGCGGAAGAACTGCAGGATCTGCGGGTCCATTGCCTCCCCGCTGAGCTGCGCCGCGTATATCGAGGCTGCGAACATCATCACCTGCATCATGCCGAATGAAGCGACAAGCAGTCGCTTGAGGGCGCTGCGTCGCTCATGCTGGTGCGTTTTAGCGATGCTCGCGCTCGTCAGCGGATGCGGGCGGTAGCCGAGCTGGGCGATCGTTCGCATCACATCCGCCAGCGTGAGTCGGCCGTGATCCCATTCGATGTGAGCGCGCGCTGTCGCAGCGTTCACGCTCACGTCCCGCACGCCTGGCTGCGTACGCAGCACCTTATCGATGAGCCAGCTGCAGGCGGAGCAACGCAACCCATCCACGAGAAAGGTGGTCTGCGCGAGATCGCCGCGTCGGCGAACGAAGTCGTCCGACACCTCCGGACTCGCATACGCAGCCCATGCATCCTCAGTGAGAGCCGCCGCATCGGGTTTGGCATTGGGTGCATCGCGGTACAGGTAGTACTCGCTGAATCCGATTCCGGCGATCAGCTCAGCGACGGCGAGGCACCCAGCGCAACAAACCGGCTCTTCGCACCCGTCAATACGTGCAAGCAGCTTGCTGTTGAGCAGCGGCTCGCCGCAGTGGAAGCACGCTCGGGCTTGTGAGTCGGGGTTGGGTAGATCGGTTGAAGCCATCGAGCAAAGCCAGGCGCCGCCTTTGGACCCGAGTCCCGCATCCGGGATCCCGAGCCCCACGTTCATCGCGTCACCGGCGCAATGAAGCGCGTCTTCGAGACGGATTCTATGTCGGCGTCCTTCGCCCTTGCGACGATGTGCACGTCACGGCCGCCGCTCACGCTTGCGGACGGGACTCGAATGCGCACTGCGGCGCTCAAGACTTCGCCCGGTCCGACCATGTAGCTGTCGCGGTCGCCCTCGATTGCGGCGTGCGGCAGCCCGCGCACCTCGAGCAGCATTTCGTGCGCACGCGAATCCTTGTTAATGAAACGCAGCGTATAGACGTTTTCGATCTGAGCGACGTCCACCTGGCGGTAGAGCGCGTTGCGGTCGCGGATGACGTCGAGCTCGATCAGCGTGCGGTTCGCAACCGCTGCGCCAAAGGCTACGATCAACGCAAGCAGCAGGCCGCCATAGATGAGCGTCCGAGGCCGCAGCGCCTTAGTGCGCTGGCCTTCCATGGCGGCCTGTGTGGAGTAACGGATCAGCCCGCGCGGGTAGGTCATCTTGTCCATGACAGCATCGCAGGCGTCGATGCACGCTGCGCACGCGATGCACTCGAGCTGCAAACCCTCGCGGATATCTATGCCGGTTGGGCAAGCCTGCACGCAAAGCGTACAGTCGATGCAATCGCCGAGGCCGCGCTTGCGCGGATCGACGCTCCGTCCGCGGGCGCCGCGCGGTTCGCCCCGGGTTGCATCGTAAGTGATGATCAGGCTGTGCTTGTCGAACATCGCCGCCTGGAAACGGGCATACGGGCACATGTACTTGCAGACCTGCTCGCGCATATGACCGGCGTTGCCGTAGGTAGCGAAACCGTAGAAGAGCACCCAGAAGGCTTCCCAGCCGCCCAGCGACGCCGTGAAGGCGTTGTGCGTCAACGTGTGAATGTCGCTGAAATAGCCGACGAACGCGTGGCCGGTGAAAAGGGCGAAGGCGATCCAGAGGATCTGCTTGGCGGTCTTGCGCAGGATCTTGTTCGCGTTCCACGCTGAGCGATCGAGCTTGATGCGCTGCTGCCGGTTGCCTTCGGTCCAACGCTCCATCCAGACGAATATTTCCGTCCACACGGTCTGTGGGCAGGCGTAGCCGCACCACAGCCGTCCGGCGAGCGCGGTGAAGAAGAAGAGCGACAGTGCGGCGATGATGAGCAGCCACGTCAGCAAGAAGAAATCTTGCGGGAAGAACGTAAGTCCGAATACGTAGAACTTTCGCGCGGGCAGATCGAACAGCACCGCCTGCCGGCCGTCCCAGCGAACCCAGGGCAGGCCATAGAACAGCCCGAGTAGCGCGATGACTGCGATCGTTCGCAGTTTATTGAACCGACCGGATACTTCGCGCGGGTATACCTTCTCATGCGCGGCGTAGAGGCCGGCTTGGACTTCACGGAGCTGAGCGTTCATTGTGCGTCCCTGTCCGGACGCGTATCGACGAGCCAGGCGGTTAGAAACCCTGATACGGCGCACACGAACCAGAAGAAAAAAAATCCGATCGCATAACCTGTCATGCGATCAGCGAGCCAGCGCGGCGGAGCGGCGTCGTTCGCGAGCTCGATCGGATCGAAGTAGGCGAAGAAGAACATGGTCGCGATGCACGCGGCTAGGAACGATGACCACAACAACGCGCCGGCGTTCCGCCGCACACGCGACGAGGCGAGGCGTGCGGTGCGTTCGGCCGGCGACTCGTGCACGGGAAAGCCCCGCGGCTCGCTCAGTGGGGCA
>DATAFY010000190.1:0-7592 GCA_036257205.1 Steroidobacter sp.
CCGACCCGGAACGGCAGCGCACGCAACTTCTCTGCGAGCTTGTTCGAGGGCGGATCGCCGGCCCGCCCGCCCTGATAGCTGGTGAGGCCCACGTGGATCTTGCCGCCCAAGAAAGTGCCCACGGTGAGCACGACCGCCCGCGCGCGAAACTCGATGCCGGTCTGCGTGACTACGCCGCGCACTGCAGCGCCCTCCAGCAGGAGATCTGCCGCCTCTTGCTGAAAGAGCGTCAGGTTCGGCTGATTCTCGAGCATCGAGCGAATGGCCTGCTTGTAGAGCACGCGATCGGCCTGCGCGCGCGTCGCCCGCACCGCCGGTCCCTTGCTGGCGTTCAGGATTCGGAACTGGATGCCGGCGAGATCGGCAGCCCGCGCCATCGCCCCGCCCAACGCATCAACCTCCTTGACGAGGTGGCCCTTGCCGATGCCGCCGACCGCCGGGTTGCAGCTCATCTGCCCGAGCGTCTCGATGCTCTGGGTCAGCAGGAGCGTACGCACTCCCATCCGTGCGGCCGCGAGCGCCGCCTCGGTCCCGGCATGACCGCCGCCCACGACGATGACGTCGAAATGGTCTGGAAAGCGCATTGGAGGTTCGCGGATGGCAAGTCGCCCGCCGCAAAAGCGCCCACGGGCAGGCGGCTATTCTAGCCATGTGCACCGACAAGGTCCTTGCGGACGCTATCCGTTTGCGCCGGCAGGCCGCACCCGTTGCAGGAGCGCCAGGGCCATCGCGACCAGCAAACCGACCCCTGCGATCAGCACCGCCCAGAGCACGATCAGGCGCGTAGGTGTTTTCTTGGGCGGCGGTTTGAGTGCGCTGTCGCCGCCGAGCGTTTTCATATCGCCCGGGTAGCCTTCGGCAATGAGTCCGCGGCGTTGCTTAGCGCTCACGTCGGCCAGCAACCCATCGCAAGAAGCGGGGTTGGCAGGGGCCGCGCGGCGGCTGCCGAACGCAATGGTGTAGGGTCCCGTTCCTTGGGCAAGAAAGCGCAGGCGCAGCGGGTAGTAGCCGAATTCGACGGTGGGGCGCGGCAAGGCTTCCGCCTCTTTGGGCAGCAGGATGCGCCAGTAGCGATCGGTCGTCGCACCGAAGCGCGCCGGCGGGCTTTCACGTCGATCCGTGTCGGAGACCACGACGTACGTTTCACCGCTCCAGCGTTCACGCCAGGGCGAGCTGTCATCGACGCGACTCTGCAGCGTCACGTTCATTGAGCTGTTGTCCTGCGCCAGGCGAACGCGCGCGAAGCGGATTGGCGCTACGCGGGCCGTATCAAACAGCAGGACGTTCGGCTCCTCAGAGGCCAGCGCGTTCGGCAGAAACGAGAGCGGTTCGATATCGGCGGCGGGCGCGACCCGCTCCGCAACGGCGCTGCGCAGAATCAGCGGCGCTCCGCCGTCGATTCGCTGCACACGCAAGTATTGATACGGGCGCGGCGGCAGCGCGATGCGCTCGCGCCGCAGCATCCGCCCGCCTTGGTCCGCGCGCAGCAGCGTGCTGGAGGCGACGATGTTCTCCCAAACATCCAGGTCCTCGCTCGCCTCGATGCGCACCTTGACGTGCGAAGCGCCGTCCTCCGGACTCGCCCAATCGAACAGAATCGCGCGCAGCGGCTCTTCGACGCCGCGCGCATCAATGATGTGCGTGCGGGCATCAAGAGCGGTCGGCGCCTGCGAACCGTCCTCTTCGACATTCACGCGCATGCCGCCGACCGTCTCCACCCGGACACGTGCGCCTTCCGCCGCTCGCGCGGCATCTTTCAAGTCGAAGATCGGCAACGACTGCTCCGTAACGGCCGCAAAGGTAGTTTCAGGCGCAGCACAGAAGGCGTGCGGCGCCGGCGCGCCGTCCGCGTTGAACACGCGCAGGTCGCGCAGGTCCGAACGCGTTGCAATCTGATAAACCTCATCAGGCAAGGCAAGCTCCATCATGGGCGCGGGGATGCGGCGCTCGATGAGCAAGCCCCGTGCGTAATCGGCCATGTTCGGCGGGGCTGCGACCGCGCCAAGCGGCGCGAGGGCTGAGGCGGCCAGCAGAGCAAGATAGAGCGAGCGAGAATGAACGCGCGGTGAACGTCTCATGCCGGGGAGTGCTCCAGTTCACGACGCGGCGGAAGCGGCGCAAGATACCCTGTGATCAACAGCAGTGCGCCTACGCTCAGGAAAGAAGCGATGCGCGCGATCGCGCCGACGTTCGACAGATCGACAAGAAAAAGTTTCGCCACGACGACCGCCATCAGACCGGCGCCCACATACCATACGTAGCGCCAACGTTGCCTGGCGGCGATCGTCATCGCCGTGAAGCCGAGCACGCCCCAAAAGATCGACACAGCGGACTGCACCAGCGTCGAATGTGCGACCCCGTACCATGTGATCGGGGCGCCCCAGAGATGGTGGAGTGAGCGGATAAGCGCCGCATTGAGCCAAACAAACGCCAGCGCGGCGGCGACGGCGGCGAGCGTGCGTGGATCGAGACGCCAGAGCGTTGCCCGCTCCTGCGTGACGAGGGAGGTCCACCACAACGCGCCCGCAGCGAAGCAAAGCGCGACGGTCACATCGAGTGGATTGAGTAAAGGCAGGTAGGGCAACCACGTCGCCTCACCGCGGCTTGAGAGATTGACAATAGCAATCCACAGCGCTGTTGCGACCGCCAGCGGCGCCGCGGTCAGCAAGCGATACGTGCTTGCGTGTTGGGCGAGCGGCCAGCGCGGCGCGGGCGTCCGCCGCCCGAACCACGCGAGCATGAGCGCCGGCGTCAGACCCCACGGCAGACTCGCCCACACGCCCGCCGTCCCCTTGGCGATCCGCCAGCTCGATTCCCAGGCGATCAGCAATGCGAGCGACCAGGCGGCGCCCGCGTGCAGCCACGCGCGTCCTGCGAGTGCATCCGACTCCGTCAGGCGCAGCAGCGAGAAATGAGCGGCGAAGATCGCGACCCAACCGAGCGAGCCCCACTGCGCCAAAGGATGGCTGCCAGCCGACGCATGCAGCAGCGCTGCGCCGATCGCGACCGCGGGCAGGTAGACCGCGATCATGCGGGGCAGCGCCCAAGTCCGGTTCGCGGCCAGTCCGGCGAGCAGCATAGCCGTCGCCGCGGAAAACATGAGCGATGCGCCTAATTGTCGCTCCGGCAAGAAATGCGCAATCTCGCGCAAGCCGGCGAACAGCCACCACGCAACGCCCCACAACGTGAATATGCGCTGCGCGCCGATCTCGTAGGCAGCCTGTCGCTCGCGATGACGAAACAGCCAGTAGCCGCTGAACACGCCCGAAACGCCCAGCATCAACGCGCCGAGGCACGCGGCGTTCAGCACCGCAACCGCAATCTGCGTACGGGAGCCGGGAAGATCGGCGAGATAACCCAATCCCGCGCCAGCCTGCAGCAATGCGCCGAACACGCGCGCAAGCCTGCGCTCCTGTCGCACGCCCAGCCACAGCAGACCAGCGCCTTCGACCGCCCACATCGCGGCCGTCGTGCGCGTGTCGAATGCGAGCGGCACGGCTAGCGACGCGAAGACGACGCCGAGCGCGGCGAAGGCCTCGACCAACAGGCGAAAGCTTGCCCGACGCACGCGCAAGAGCGTCCAGCCGAGCGTCAGATAAAAGAGGCCGAGCGTGAGTGCGCTCCACGCCAGCGCATATCGGATGTGCGCGACCAGCGTCGCATGCAAAGTGAACGCCGCCACCGGAAGTCCGAACACCAGTGATCCGGAGACGTAACCCTTCAGATCGGGCGGCTGGCGAACGCTGTTCAGCACGGATACGGCGACGTACATCACAAAGAACAGAATCAGGAAGAAATCTGCACTGAAAAGTTCGGCGCGCTCATAACCGCCGGCGCGCCACAACCCGGTGATCGTGAACGTGAACACGAAACCCAAGACGTTGAGCACGCGCCAGGTTCTGAACCACGCCACGGCGAAAACGCCTACATTGAGAATCGTGTAGTAGCTGAACAGCGCCACGTGATTGCCGCTGCCCGTAGAAACTAGGATCGGCGCAACGAAGCCGCCCGCTGTTCCGATGACCGCGAGCGCTAAGGCGTTCTGCGCGACGGCAAGCACGGCTGCGGCGAGGGCGATCAGGATCATCAACGCAAACGCGAGCGCCGCTGGCAGGAGGTCGTAGAGCTTCGTTGCGGCGAAGATCGTGAGGTACAGCCCTGCCACGCCTCCGCCTTGCAGCAGTTGTGCGTAAACCGCACGCGAGCTGCGCAGCCGCCATCCGATAAACAGCAACGCGAATGCGCCCAGCGCCAGCGCGAGAAATCGCAGCTCGATCGGAAACACACTGTGTTCGGCCGCGTATTGCGCAAGGAACGCCGCGCCGACGAACAACACCGCTAAGCCTGCGCGCGCGAGCGGATTGCCGCCCTTCAACCAGGCCACGCCCGCCGCCATTGCACGATCGAGCGCGGAACGCGCGATGGGCTGGCGGGGCGCGCGGGTCAGCGGCTGCTGATCGAGACTGGAGACTTGGGACTGGGAACTCGCCGCGGCCGCGCCCTCGCTTGCAGGACGCGGCTGCGCCGCGGCGGCTTGGGCGGAAGCTGCAGTTGGGCGAATTGGTCGCGAGGACTCGTCCGCCTCTCCCGGCCCAGCGCCGCTGGGCGACTCTCGAGTCTCGACTGCCGACTCTCGAGATTCGAGCCCTGAGGTCCTGAGCTGCCGCACCTCCTCGCTGAGATCCCGCGTGCGCTTGCGCAGATAAGAAATCTGCGCGAAGAGCGCGCCGAGAATCGCGCCCGCCGCGAACCCCTCGAAGCTCTCGCGCCAGAGACCGAGGACGAGTGCGCACAGCGCTGAAAGGCCGACCGTCATCCCTTTCGATGAAGGTTCTTTATCCATGTCGAGGCCGTTGAAGTTGTGGTGGCGCACCGCCGCGCGCGCATATTGCGCGAGACGAGGCGCCGGCGCAAACAGGTCGAGGTTGGGGAATCCGGAGTGCGGACTCGAGAGACTATGCTCGAGAACCAGGCGAGAGCTTCCATGCGTCAGCGCGAAATGCTCCTGCTGTGCGTTCGCCGTTGGCCGCCTGCCCTGACCGCAGCACCTTCAACGCACGCTGCTCCATTCGCTTCGGCGACAGCGATGTTTTAGGGATCATTTTATCCAGCACGCCGCAGCGCCACGCGCTAAACACGACGGGATTGATGTACGACTTGCGACAGACCGCGGGCGTATTCCCCAGCGCGTCGGCGACGCGTCTGGCCGTGTCAGCGACACAGCGCTTGAACGCCGTCTTGCTCAACGACTCGCTGTGCGGCCGACACGCCAGATGCGCTATGGCGCGCACGGTCGCACCCCAGGTGCGAAAGTCTTTAGCCGTAAAACCATCGCTTCCCGTCGCGTCCCGCAAATAGTCGTTCACCATCCCTGAGTCGATGGGCTGCAGCTCGCCGTCGTCATCCACGTATTGGAACAGCTGCTGACCTGGCAACTGCTGCATCCGACGGATAAGGCGCACGAGGCGCTTGTCATCGAGAATGATCTGCTGCTTGCGCCCGCTCTTGCCGCGGAAACAGAACGAAGCCCGGCCGTCGCGCAGGAATCTCACGTGCTTATTCTTGAGCGTGGTGAGTCCATAGGAATTGTTGCTGCGGGCGTACTCCTCGTTGCCGACGCGCAGCAACAGCTCATCCAGCAAGGTCACGACGACTGCAAGCACTTTATTGCTCGGCAACCCCGCCAGGGCGAGGTCCTCTTTGAGTCTTCGACGCAGCTGCGGCAGGCGGTCGCCGAAATCGACCATGCGGGAAAACTTGCCGTCATCGCGCGTCTGCCGCCACCGTGGGTGATAGCGGTATTGCTTACGGCCGCGCGCATCGCGGCCCGTCGCCTGCAGATGCCCGCGCGGATCGCTGCAAACCCACACGTCCGTGTAGGCTGGTGGAATGGCGAGCTGGCGGATTCGCTCAAGTACGCTGTCGGAGGCGATCAGCCGCTTGGTGGGCGAGAAGTAGCAGAAGCCCTTGCCGTTGCGCTTGCGCGTGATGCCGGGTTCGCAATCGCTGACGTATCTCAGACCGTTCGCTCGCGCGTGGCGGCGGGCCTGAACGAGCGCCTCCGAGATGTTTGCGGGAGGCATCTCTCGCATGGAATTATGATTTCCCCCGCGCGAGGGGCGCGACGCCCAACGCCGGCAACACACGGTTCGCGTCCAGAGCGAGCTCGAGGCCGAGCCGCAAGATAGCCCAGCAAACCATCGTAGCCGCGCGGATCCAGCAGAACGCTCTCATCCATTCCTCGCGTTGAACGCAATGACTGCAACGCGTCGCCGCCAGTGGGGTTCCTCGCGGACGATCTGACGTACTGCGTCGTCGACGTGCTACAAAGCACGACAAGGATCCATGAGGGTCGCCTGCGATTGTCAGATCCGCGGCGCGCGATGCTCGAACGCGCCTGACGAATTTCAGGTCATCATGACGCGCTCCCCGCTGCGGCGGGTCATGTACGTCCTGCGCACGCGCGACGCCCCGGGATCCCTCCGCGATTAGGACGCAATGATCTGCGTCGGGACGGGCCGCACGCCCGGGTGACGGAACGACCGGGACTGAATGACTTGGGGCGGCAAGCCGAGCCCTAGCCCCGCAGCGCCAGGTTTAGGCGCCTCTGAGCGCGTACTTCTCGCCACTCGCCGCGGGACATCTGTCCCTATATACAGGCTTGAGCCATCATACGGTCATGGCTGCAAATGTTTTATATGAGTCGACGCCCGCGGCATTCGGGGAAAAACTTAACTCCGCGCAGCTCAGCGCGGCGACGTTCGGCGCATCGAACGGCTCGACTTTCGCCGCCGGTCCGCTCCTCATCATCGCCGGCGCGGGGACCGGCAAAACGAATACGCTCGCGCATCGCGTTGCGCATCTGCTGCTAAACGGCGTCGCTGCGGAGCGGATCCTGCTGCTCACCTTCACGCGGCGAGCCGCCCAGGAGATGCTGCGTCGGGCGGAACGAATCATCGCGGAGACGCTGCGCGCCGCGTCCAAAAACGCAGCGGTGAGCGCGAATGCAGCGCGTCAGTTGTGGTCAGGCACGTACCACTCCATCGGCAATCGGCTGCTGCGCGAATATGCGCACGTGGTCGGTCTTGAGGCGTCCTTCTCCGTACTGGATCGAGGGGACGCGGCGGATCTGTTGGACTTGCTGCGCCAGGAGCTCGGACTGGCGAAAAAGGACAAGCGCTTCCCGCGTAAAGACGCCTGCCTCGCCATCTACTCGCATCGCGTGAACAGCCAGCTGTCGCTCAAGCGCACGCTCGACGAATCGTTCCCCTGGTGCAGCGACTGGACGGACGAGCTCACGCAGCTCTATCGTCGTTACGTCGAAGTAAAGCACGCGCAGCGCTTGCTCGATTACGACGATTTGCTGCTGTATTGGCGTTTGCTCGTGCAGGAACCCCGGCTCACGCGAGAGATCGGGGATCGATTCGATCATGTGCTCATCGATGAATATCAGGACGCCAACACGCTCCAGGCGCAGATCGTCCATGCGATGAAGCCGGACGGCGCCGGAGTATGCGTGGTCGGCGACGATGCACAGGCGATCTACTCGTTTCGTGCGGCGAGCATCGAGAACATTCTGACTTTTCCCGAAC
>DATAFY010000218.1:0-3118 GCA_036257205.1 Steroidobacter sp.
CGCGCTGATCAATTGCGCTGGCCACGTCTCTGGCGGCGACACGTTCGCGGCGCTCGTGGATCGAGTTGTCACCACCGTAGACTCGCTTCCCGTTCCGGAGCAGCCGGTCTGCTGGTTTCTGGCAGGAGCGGCGCTTCTCGATCTCGATCCATCCGGGCGCAGGGGTGTAGACCTGCCAACGGTGAAATCCACCTTCTGGCCTCACCGTGTCAACTTCGAACGCCTGGGCCGGTCACGTTTGGACTGGCGCATGCTGTGTCCCGGTCCAATGGTCGATGAGCCTGCGCTGGGGCTGGACCGGCTGCGCATCTCGATCGACGCAGTTCCGGTTCAGGTTTCTGCACACGCCCGCGCGGTCCCCGCCGCGTTGGTCGTGCCAGTCTTCGCGTCGCTGATTCCGGAAATGATCGTGCCTTACGCCGACGCGGCGGCCCTTATGCTCGCGAATCTTGATCGCGGAACGCGATGTCGAGACGTCGGGTTGGCCTGGCACTGCCCTTGGGCATGCGCGGATAGAAGGCACCATCGTTGCCCCCGACCAGGTCCCGTGTGGCGCAACGGCGCTGAAGGCCGCGTGCCATCGGCCACTACACGACATCGAGATGAAGCGCGCCCGCCCTGGACAGCAGCCCGCCGCGCTCGCCGCCCTGCCGTCGCCCGAGCCGACGCCGTGACAGTGACCGGTAACTCGATGTTGGCCACAGGAATGAAGCCGGGCGCGCGTCATGCGCAGGCGCCGAGCAGGAGCATCGGGGCCGCCTAGCGCAAACACTCGTTCGCGCGTGGGCTGAGCCCGGAACCCCCACGCCCGAAAGGCGTCCCCCGCAAGCCACCCTACCGGGTCGTCGCAACACACCCTATCAGTCCTCTCCATCGCGCCTTATGGGCCGACGAATGCGCCCGAACGGAGGTTGTGGCAGCTGCAGCGAACGCCCAAAATCGCTCCAGAAACAGGGAGGACAACGACGATGCTGGCTATCGCAAAGACGGACCACGACATCCACGACGATCGTGCCCAGCGCATCGACGCCGTCGTGCCGCGAGTTCTCGACCATCCGACGGCGGGAACTCACCTGCGCATCGTCGGCGAGTCTGTCGAATGGCGCGGGGTGCTGCGTGACGCAACGCAGGTCGCCGCGACTGATACCACCGTGCTCATTACCGGCGAATCGGGCACCGGCAAGGAAGTCGTCGCGCGCTTCATCCATGCAGCGTCTCCGCGCAGGAACCGGCCGTTCGTTGCGCTGAATTGCGCCGCGTTGCCCGAGCAACTGCTCGAGTCCGAGCTGTTTGGATACGAGCGCGGCGCCTTCACGAGCGCGCACCAGGCCAAGCCCGGCCAGATCGAACTGGCATCGGGCGGCGTGTTGTTCCTTGATGAGGTGTCCGAGATGAGCCTCCCCGCGCAGGCGAAGTTCCTGCGCGTGCTTCAGGAACGCGAGTTCCAACGCCTCGGCGGCACGCGGCTCGTCAAGGCGAACGTCCGGGTGATCGCCGCGACCAACCGTGACCTGCGGAAAGCGGTGGAGCGCGGCAGCTTTCGCGAGGACCTCTTTTACCGCCTCGGCGTCTTCGACATCCAGATTCCGCCGCTGCGCGATCGTGCCTCGGACATCGTTCCGCTGAGCGGCAGCTTTCTGCAGGAGATCGGCAGGTCCTTCGGACGACCAGCCGCTGAACTGACGCGCGCGGCACGAGCCGCGCTTCTCCAGTACGAGTGGCCCGGCAACGTGCGAGAGCTTCGCAATGTCTTGGAACGGGCAGCGATCCTCTGTGAAGGCGGGCCGATCGACGTGAGCCATTTGCGCCTGCAATCAGGCGCGAAGTCACTCCGCGAGGACACCACCGATCTGAGGGTCGTCGAACGCACCACGATCGCGAAGGTCTTGCAGGAGTGCCGAGGAAACAAAACGAGAACCGCGCGACGACTCGGTTTGTCACGGACGCAGCTTCACCTTCGGATACGAAAGTACCGACTCGAGGAAGCCATGAGCGCGTAATCGCGAAGCAGTGCCGTGTGGTGAGGAGGTGACGTCATGCGTCGGTCGAATCGAATGAAGCGGATCCTGCGCGAGCAGTCGGGACACCCATACACAGAAGCCCATGACAAGATTGACGCCGAACTTCATGCGCTCGGCCTCCAGTGTTTCGGCCAGGCGATTGCACAAAGGATGGAGCTGATCGAGGTGCTTGCCGCGCGATTTAACAACGATTCGAGAATGATACGGCGGATATGCCTGGTAGTACTGGACCGCATAGCGAACATCCTCGAACCCGAGCTTCAATCCAAGCTGGATGCGGACAGCAGGCGTGACATGTCGATTGCCGCTTACCTCCACGATATCGGCAAATCGGGACCGTTCGACGCACCGCAGGCAACCCAAGAAGCCATCGTGAAACTGTACGCTGTGGAGAATGTCGCGGATCCCGATCAGACGATTGCCGAGACGGCGCGCACGAACTTCTCTTCCGAGGACGCAGAGAGCATGCTCACGCGTCTTCGCTCATGTGGCCTGCGTTCGAACGACACCATGCGCGCATTCTGGGATCGCCATGGTTACTGGACGCACGACATCCTCGAAGCCGACCCAGAAGACATACCAGTTCGGGCCAGGGTTATCGCGGGGAGCCATCATGTGGATCGGGGAATAGATCCATACGAGTTTTCGAGTGATGACTACGTGGATATGCTGGAAAACAGGATTCTTATCGCTGTTGACAAATACCAAGCCGCCGTTGCTCGAAGTCAGAAGACTCATGGTGAAGCAATGGAAATGATCAAAGGAATACTTTCTTCGAAGTACGGACATGATGTGATCATGAACGATGTGCTGAAGGTTGTTGATGAAGTTGGAAGAGAGGAAGCACTCCTCGCGGACGCAGCGTGAGTTCCAGCCTCTCTTTAGAATCTCTCCTGTGCTCGGTCAAATTCAGCGCCTTCCAGTGGGGTTTCACAGCGAGCGTGAATACGCAGGACGTGTGTTTTCGCGCGACGCGACGCGTGCGAATCGCACCGCATCATTGAGTGCGCGCTCTTTTTGCGCGGCAGGTGAATGGCATGCGAGTTGCCACTTTCAGGCGCGTGACTCGAAGCCGATCCGGATCTCGCGAAACCGAT
>DATAFY010000243.1:0-2902 GCA_036257205.1 Steroidobacter sp.
TACCCGGGCGGGAGACGTTGATCCTGGCGCCCTGCTCAGGCTGCTGGACGCCGGAATGAGCCCGGCGCAGTTGCATGAACTGCTGAACTACCGCTCTGGGCTCCTCGGTCTGACTGGGACCCGCGATATGCGCGACATCGAGCGTCGCGCGGCTGAAGGCGACGAGGGGTGCCGCCTCGCCATTACTCTGTACGCGCATCGGGTTCGAAAATACATCGGCGCGTACGCGGCGATCATGGGCGGGGTGGACGCGATCGCATTCACGGGCGGGGTTGGCGAAAACAGCGCGCTCGTACGGCATCGCTGCATGCAGCGATTGGAATTTCTAGGGGCTATTCTGGACGAAGACCGCAATCGCGACGTGAAGCTGACGCGCGCGACGCCGCTCGCGGAGATCTCGGAGGAGGGCTCGCGCACGCGGTTACTCGTCGTGCTCGCGGATGAAGAGCTGTCGATGGTGCACACGGCCGCGACGCTGCTTGCTTCTCAAGTTCAGCGTGCGCGAGATCTGCGAGTGCCCATCGCCGTGTCGGCCCGTCACGCGCACCTGTCGCACGCTACGATCGCGAAACTGTTCGGCGAGGCGCATCAGCTGAAGGTGCACGGCGCGTTGTCGCAGACAGGTCAGTATTCAACTCAGGAAACCCTCTCACTGATCGGTCCACGCGGCCGTATCGACGGCGTGCGCCTCATGGGTCCGCCGCGCCAGTCGGATCAAATCGAGATTTCGCGCAGCGACGAATTCGCCCTTGGCATCGACGCCCCGGTGCGCATCTCAGGGGATCTCGCCAACACACCGGGCGTCACGCTGGAAGGACCGAAAGGGCGCTGCACGCTCGCCAGAGGCGTCATCTGCGCGCGTCGACATATACACATGAGTACGGCAGATGCTGAGCGCATCGGCGTCGAGGACCATCAGTCTGTCGCGGTGCGCGTCGACAGCGAAGGGCGGAATCTCGTGTTCCATGACGTAACGGTGCGCGTATCCCCGGCCTTTCGTCTGGAATTACACCTCGATACGGATGAAGCGAACGCTGCAGGACTCAAGTCCGGGGATGTGGGAGAGATTGTCTTGTCCGGCGGATAGGGGCGGCAGACAGCGGGGCGCTATCGGCCAACGGCGTTCTTGCGGCGCCCGCCGAAGCGACGAGGCAGCGAATACACGTCCTGAAGCGCCATCGTAAACACGTCGCATCGCCGGGCGTTGGTCGATGACGAACCGTGCGGCAAGTTCGCGGCGTTGCCCCTGAGCTCGTCGCCAAGGTGCGACGCACCCAGCGCTCAGTCGCGGACTTCGCGCAGCCCGCGCATTGGCGCTGATCTCCGGCTGCCCTGACCGAGTCTGAGGGGATCCGGGCGCTAAAGGCGACTGGCGAGCGGTGACAGCGCATAGGCCTGATCGATGATATAGCGCAAGCCGCCGCCGGCCAGTCCCATCGGCGGTTCGCCGGTCCTGTTCACCCGCTAAATTTCGCAGACGCTGCAACCCTGCGGGAGCGCGCAGCGTCTGAACGCGCTTTCGTACACACTTGCCGCAAATTCGAGACCGGCTGCGATCGTATTTCCACCCTCGATTCCGATTGTCGCGATAGTTCTCCCCTACCGTAAGCGCCGTATGGAGCCGCTTTTGCAACGAAGCGGTTGCCCAATATGGCGCCGACATCAACAGCATCGCCTGACTATCTGCTAGCATCCAGAATATCTATGCGCCCACGCGCGCACTCACCGTCGCGCCTTGGAGAAAAGATGACGATACTCCGAAACTTCTTGATCATTGTGCTTGCGGTGTTCTGCGGATCGTGCACCTCTGTCTCACCATCGACATCTCATCAGCCGTCGTCGGGAGCAGTCATTGCGTTTGTCCACGCAAGCGTTATTCCGATGGATGAGGAGCGTGTGCTTCACGACCAGACGGTCGTTGTCGCGAACGGCAAGATTGTTGAAATAGGTCCCTCCTCAACAGTAAAGGCGCCCAGTGAGGCGTTCCGCATTGACGCAACGGGACGTTATCTGCTCCCGGCGCTCTGCGACATGCATGTCCATGTATTGGGGGAAGCATGGAAGCTGGTGTTGCGACCCGAGGCGCAGGCTGCGAGCAACGATATTCCCTACGAGAGCTTTATCTTTCCTTATGTGGCAAACGGAGTCACGACGATTCAGGCGCTCTCAGCGACGCGTGAGGAGATCGCTCTGCGACAGCAAATCGAGCGCGGCGAGGTGCTCGGCCCTCGCATGATCCTGGCTCGAATGATCGACGGTCCGAAGAAGGCCTGGCCGCCGCCCCTAAGCACCTGGGTCGCCACGGCGGCGGAGGCTCGAGAGGCCGTTTATCAGGCAAAGGCGGAAGGCTACGACAAGATCAAAGTCTATTCCTTCCTGAACAAGGAGTCGTATGACGCGATCATTTCCGCGGCCGACGAACTGGGAATGGATGTGATCGGGCATATCCCGATGTCCCTCTCCTTAGACTATGTATTGGGTGCCAAGCAGAAGCTCATCGCACATTCTGAAGAGGTGATGAAGCAGGCCGGAGGCAGGTATGACGCCGAGCGAATCGATGATTTCGCGAACAGGATGAAGCAGCACGGCGTGTGGATGACCCCGACGCTCGTCACGACGCAAAGCCTTCTGGAGCTCTTCGATGATACGGACAAACTCCTTGCCCGACCCGAAGCGGCATATTTCCGCCACCCGTTGGAAGTCGGCGTGTGGTCCTTCATGGTGGACAATCTTTATCGGCCTATGCCCACTGAAGCACGTCAGCGGATACGCGACGGGTTCTGGAGGTTTCAGCGTCCGCTGACGAAGGCTTTTCATGATCGCGGCGGCAACTTGATGGCCGGTTCGGACACGCTCATTCCCGGTCTGGTCCCAGGCTTCGGTCTGCATCGTGAGCTCCTGG
>DATAFY010000274.1:0-1523 GCA_036257205.1 Steroidobacter sp.
CTCCTTTTGCCTATTTCTTCAGCTGATTGGCTAATCGCCATTTCGATCAAACCTCTGCCTGTGTACACAGGTATGTACACACATCAAATTTTGCATGGTCAGGCCGAGCCCGCCTGGAGCCCCGCTTCATGTCCGACGGAAATTTCGCAAGCCAGAGACGTCAATCGGGAGGAAAACCTTCTTTTTAGCGGGCGCGCGATTGTAATGGCCCCGCCGCACGGAAGTAAGAACGCGCAGAATGTAGGCGTTTGTGTACGGCGCTCGGCTATGTGAGGATCAGCTCGCCGGGCTGAGGGTCAATTTGTACACCCACGCATCCTCGCGCCCGCCGGCGGCCTGGTAGTAGTCCTTTCTCACGCCGACGCGTACGAAGCCAAGCCGTTCGTAAAGCCGGATCGCGGTCGAGTTGGACGGCCTCACTTCGAGGAAGACGTCGGCCATCTCCGCCATGCGGGCGCGCTCCAGCAGGAAATCCATCAGCCGCCCCCCCACTGCGGCGCCGCGCAGGTCCTCGCGGATGCACACGTTGAGGATGTGCGCCTCGCCCGCGCCGAAGGACATGATGCCGTAGCCCGCCGCCTCGCCCGCAAATTCCACGACGCGGCATAGATAACCGACGCGTATACAGTCGCGGAATACGCCTTCGCTCCAGGGAAACTGGTATGAAGCGCGCTCGACTGCCACGACCGCCGGGACGTCCGAGAGCGTCATGGGTCGAAACCGCACCGCCTCGAGCAAACGCCCCCGATCCGGCTCGGCGCTCACGTTGCGAGCGCCTCTTGCAAACGCTCAAAGGTGCGCATGGCGAGCACCAGATCCGACCATGCCTTGCGTTTCTCGCCCGGACTGCGCAGCAGATAGGCCGGGTGATAGGTGACGACCATTGGACGCTCCGAGGCGATCCGATGAACGACGCCTCGCAGTTTACCGATGGGTTCGGTCGTCTCCAGCAGGGTTTGTGCGGCTATGCGCCCGACGCAGAGGATCAGGATCGGATCGACGAGTTCGATCTGTCGGTACAGATACGGCAGACAGGCCCGCACTTCCTCAGGCCGCGGATCGCGATTGTTCGGCGGGCGCGACTTCAGGATATTGGCGATGAAGACCTGCTCACGAGCCAGACCGATCGCCTTGAGCATCGAGTTCAGCAGCTGCCCGGCGCGCCCCACAAACGGCTCGCCCTGGCGGTCTTCCTCGGCGCCCGGGGCTTCCCCGATCACCATCCACTTCGCTGCGCGCTCACCCACGCCGAATACGGCTTGCGTCCGCGTCGTGTGGAGCTGGCAGCTTGTGCACTCGCGCACGGCGTCGTAAAGCTCATCCCACCCGAGGCCAGACGGCCGGGCGGCTTGCGATGGGAGGCTTGCACCAGAAGGCGCCTGCGTTTCGAACGTCGCGACCGCGTTGGCGGCCGGGGCTTCGCAAACGACTCGCGCGCTCGAGGCGCGTCTTTCCCAGACATCGATCTGGAGCGCTTTCAGGTAAGCGACGCGGCGGGAATCCATGAACGGGAGCGACTAGCG
>DATAFY010000281.1:0-4034 GCA_036257205.1 Steroidobacter sp.
TATCTCTCTATGGGAACGGTGGTCCTGCAGATGATCGTCAGTTTGACTCTGCTGAGAATGCAGTTGCGAGAGCGGCTCGATGGCCTACCGCAGCAGGTGCAGGCGTCGTAATGGCGAGCGTTATGACCACGTGCGCGCCAGTACCGCGATGACGGCCTGGCGCGCGTCTTACGCCAGGAGCCGCCGGCGCAGGCTTTTGGTTCGCGCCAGCCGACGATCCGGCGATGGGGCGTGGTCAGCTTGCACGCCCGCTGACCTGCGTATCCTGGCGCGGCTCCAGTCTGCTGCGCAGTTGCTGATATTCCCGCTCGCCCGCGTCTTTCGCCTTCTCGAGCGTGCGGTCGCGCACGCGCCCGACCGTGCGGTTTTCATAATCCGTGACCGGCAGCGCTGCGCCGAGGATTGCGCCTGCGGCAAGCGCAAGGGCGCCGAGCACTAGCGGCTGTTCGTCTATCATGGCCTGAGCCCGCTGTTGCACCTGCTGGGCGCGCTCACGAGTCATCTCTCTGGCCTGCGACATGCGCCCGGACGTTGCCGCGCGCGAGGAGCGCCATTTCTGTTTTGCGACTTCGGCGCCCTCCTGAAGTCTCTGGCTTACCGCCTCCGCGCCTTCATGCAGTTTGCTGCTCACTTTCTCTCTCAATCCGTAAGAGCGCTCTTCGTCGTACGGATCGCCGTAGATGTCGGCAGAACCTTGCGAACGTGAACGAATGCTGGACGTGATTAGCCACGCCAGGCCTGCTGCCGTCAGCAGCACGGGAATGGGGTTTTGTTTCACGGTATCTCCTACATTGCGGGCGAGTTCGGCGCCATGATCGCGCACGTAACTCATAGAGCGATCGAGCAGCTGACTGGGCGAAAACCTGCGCTCCAGCGCGTCGAGCGTGCGGTCCATATCAGCGCGAATCTCGCTTGCTTCGCGTTCCAGCTCTGCCGGGTCGCGAGGCGGCTCAGTCGGTGCGTTCATGTCGTCTCCTTTGCCGCCAGTCGGTGGCGCATGATCAGGTTCTCCGCACGACGACTTGAGCGTCGCGCTTCAGGGACGTTTGCGTTCGCTCGAGCGCGAGATGGCCCGGCTCGAGCCTCTTGCGCGCTGTCATCAACATGATGAGTCCGACGATCGCGAGCGCGGCGCCGACGATAAGCGCGGCGAGCCACGGCTCGACGACCTGCGATAACGCCAATATCACAGCCGCGATCAACGCAAGCACGCCGGCGAGAAGAACCACGCCGCCCATGGCCATGGCGGCCAGGCCGGCTTTAAGGCTCGCGACGCTCCCGCGCAGCTCCGCCTTGGCGAGCTGCACCTCGTTGCGCACGAGCGCCGTCGTGTCCGACAACAGCCGACTGAGCAGATTCGTCGCCGACTCCTGGTCAAGCGAGCCGCGCGGGGGCGAGCCTGGAGTAGTGGCTGCCATTATCAACCTCCTGTCGTAGGCGAGGTGTAGGGTTGCTCGGACGAGCCGACCGATGGCGGTTGCGCGCCGGACGGATACCCTTCCTGTGACGCCGACGTCTCGGCGTACTCGGAGGAGAATTCGCGGGCGTATTCGCCTGAGCCGATGGTCGCGCTCTCGGAGGCTTTCAGAAAACGAGCGAGCGCCACACCCACGGCGAACCCGCCGAGGATGAACACTCCCGGGTTGCGGCGCGCGAGTTGTCGCGTGTCGTCGATGAGATCTTCAATGCTGCCGTCGCGAAGGCGCGTCGCAAGATTGCTGACGCTAGAGGCGAATTGATTCGTGTAACCGGCAAGCGTGGGCTGACTTTGCAGCTGTTCGCCCGCGCGACTCAGAACCTGAGCCACTTCCTCTATTTGATCCGCCGCCTTGCGCTTGCGCGTCTCGATCTGTTGGCGGCCGTCGGATCGCAGGCGCTGCGTCAAACCGCGGGCGGACTCGGAAGCGGACTCTCGTTGCTGTTCCATGATGCTACTCCGGATGTTCCGTCGGCCCGCGCTTCAGGCGCCGACGGATAGAGGAAAACACTCGTTGAAATCGCGTGCGCTGCAGCGAATCGCTGCAGTGCGCACGTCAATCTTTTTAAGAAAGCGTCAGGAACTCAGAGAGTTCCCGTGCGGGGGGGGCGCGCGACTCGCGACGGGTGATTAGTCGGAGGGCGTCTCGGAGCAATCACTATGCAGTAGGGCCGGTCGCCTAATGGTAGTCACGGATGAAAATCGTCGCCGGCTGTTCGAGTCGTTCCTTCAGCGCCTGGATCATTTCCGCCGCATCGTAGCCGTCGATGAAGCGGTGATCGAACGAGGAGGACAAATTCATGATCAGTCGCACTGCGATCGCGCCCTGGTGAACGACTGGCCGCTCGACGGCTTTGTTCACGCCGATGATGGCGACTTCCGGCGCGTTGATGATCGGCGTGGATACGATGCCGCCCAGCTTGCCTAAGCTCGTAACCGTTATGGTCGATCCCATGAGCTCGGTGCGGCTTGCGGTTCCATTGCGAGCGGCTTCGGAAACGCGGCGGATCTCTGTGGATAGCTCGTGAAGCGAGAGCGTCTCTGCATGTCGCACCACAGGGACCTTTAAACCACTCGAGGTTTGCGTCGCGATGCCGAGGTGTACGCCGCGGTGCTGCACCAGCACGTTGCGCTCGGCGTCGTACCGGGCGTTGCACTTCGGCAGTTTCTCGATCACGCGCACGAGCGCCGTTGCGAGGAACGGCAGGTACGTGAATTGCGGCGCTCCTTTCGGCAGCTTGCCGTTGAGGTGTTTGCGCAGGCGTTCGAGCTCCGTCACGTCGACCTCTTCGACATAGGCGAAGTGCGGAATGTTGCGCTTGGAATCAGCCACGCGTTGAGCGCTGACCCGGCGTATGCCGAGTATCCGGATCTCTTCCGTTTCGGTGCGCGCCTGGAGTCTGGTGACGATATGGGCGGCGGCGCGAGGCGCGCGCCCTTCGATCACCGCGTCCAGATCCTGTCGCTGAATGCGCCCGTCGCGCCCGGTACCCTCGATCGTCGTGAGATCGATGCCCGCTTCACGCGCCCGCCGCCGTGTCGCCGGCGAGGCCATCACACGATGAGGACCGCCGCTTTCCCGATCGTCTCCAGCGCTGGAGAGGCTGTTCGAGGCAGCGGCGCTGTGCGCGGGATGAGCGGCCGTCGAAGGAGCCGCGCTCGACTCGCCCGCTTCTTGGTTCGATGAGCTTTCCTGTGACGAACTGTTCGGTGCAGGAGCGGCGGCCTCGCCATCCGTTTCCAACACAATCAGCTCGGCGCCCACGGCGATATGGTCGCCAGGCTCGCCCGCGAGCGAAAGAACGCGGCCGGAGACCGGGGCGGGCATTTCTACGACTGCCTTATCGGTCGCCATTTCCACTATTGGCTCGTCTTCCTTGACGACATCTCCGATCTTGACGCGCCAGGCGACGATCTCGGATGAGACGGTGCCTTCTCCCAAGTCGGGGAGCTTGATTACGTGCTTGCCCATCAGTGCATCACTCCGTGTCGCATCGATTTGCGGCGACGCATTGTGTGTTGCGCGCTGTTTTTCGCGCCTCATCCGCGCATTCCAGGCAAGCTGCCGCGCGCGGCTGGAGGTTCATTGTCTCGCCTCAGCTACTCGAGCGCCGCGGTGATCGCGGCGGCCACACGGGCCTGGCCCGGAAAATACTCCCACTCAAAGGCGTGCGGGTAAGGCGTATCCCAGCCCGCCACGCGCTGAATGGGCGACTCAAGATGCCAGAAGCACTCTTCCTGGATTGTCGCCAAGATCTCGGCGCCGAACCCTGAGCAGCGCGTTGCTTCGTGGGCGACGACGCATCGACCCGTCTTCCTCACTGAGGTCCAGATCGTCTCGGCGTCGAGCGGCACGATCGAACGAATGTCGATCACCTCAGCGTCTACCCCAAGCTGCGCCGCAGCGGCCGCACAGACATGCACCATCGTGCCGTACGTCACGATCGTCACGTGCGATCCGGGCCGCACGACGTGCGCCGACCCGATCGGCACGCGATAGTGGCCCTCGGGCACGTCGCCCTTCGGGTGCGAACTCCATGCTACGGCGGGTTTGTTC
>DATAFY010000405.1:0-5854 GCA_036257205.1 Steroidobacter sp.
AGCTCGTCATGACAGTGCGCAATGAGCTCGACACGAGCGCAATCATTGAATTTCCGACGATGCGCACGTCCGATTTCGTAGTCCTGCGCGCGGACGCCGCTGATGTGGTGTGGCAGTGGTCGGACGACCAGCCCGCGTTCCAACCGACGCCCACCCAGCTGCAGTTCGAGGCAGGCGAGACGAAAACTTTCACTGCGATCTGGAACCAGACCAACGAGAACGGGCTGCAGGTGCGCGTAGGGACCTACCAAGCGCGCGGCGTGTTGGTTTTCAGTGGGTTCGACGCCGACCCGCTGCAGGAAAACCCGCAGGCATCGGCCCTGGTGACGTTCACCATCAATTAATGACTGATGACGGGTATTGGTGAATAGTGGACCTGTCGCTGAACGACGGGCCGTCGTTGCCGCACCGCCATCTACCGTCCTAAACACTGCGCTGATCAAACATGCGCCTGCATCACGAGCACATCGTGCGGATCAACGATCCTGCAAATCCCAGCGCCGCACGGTTGACGCGCGAGCAACTCTGGCAAGGGCTGCGACACACCGTGCTCGCGCCGCAGGTGCTGGATGAATCGATAGACGCCGCATTCGTGAGCGAAATAGATCCGCGACGACTTAGGCGGAGCATCCGCCGCGGCCGCACTTCCATATCGGAGGAAGTCGAACTCGCGCCGAACGATTTTATCCAGATCACAGCCGACGGCGGCGCTTTCGCCGGCAGCACGCTGACGATGCGCATCGAAGAACCCGCGCCGGAAATGCTGTTCGTGCGCTTCAGTTACGTAATCTGCGGGCTCGCCGAGGTGCGCGACGCCGAAGAGGACAGCGCCCGGTGCTGCGCATACCAGAACTCCGACATCGATCGCATTCGCGCCGCCCGCCGCTACGCTGCCCGTGCCTGACGGGTGCGCACTGGCGCGCGCAACACTCATAATCGCGGCGCCGCTCAATCGGGGAGGATACACGTGGGTCGCGAGGCATTTTTCTGGCAAATCGTGGATGGGAGACTGCCGCGACCGGGCTGCACGCGGACGCTGGGGATCGCGTTCGGCGGGATACGCGCCGATGAGCCGCCGCCGATCACAGGCGAGATCTTCCAGGGCGGCGAACTCATCGCGGCCGCCACTGCAGCAGCGATCACCCGACAGGGGAGCCTGGCGTGAGAGCGCTGCTCATCGTAGCCCTTGGCGGAGCGCTCGGATCAATGACCCGGTTCAAGCTGTCCGGCTGGGTCCTCCATCACACCATCGCGTGGCGATTTCCGGCGGGCACTTTTGCCGTGAACGTCGCCGGTTGTCTGACGGCAGGAGTGCTCGCAGGCCTCGTCACAAAGCACGATATGTTCACCGCTGAGACGCGCCTTCTGCTCTTTACGGGCGTACTCGGCGGCTTCACGACGTTCTCGGCGTTCGGCGTGGAAACTTTGTACCTGATCAAGCGCGGCGAGTTTCTGATTGCAGCGAGCAATGTCGCGCTCAGCGTCACAGCGGGACTGGCCGCTCTGTGGATCGGTTTTGAGTTCTCGGAACGCGCGCCATGGCTCTCCGCCCTCGGCCGTTAGCCCGCCTGATCACCCGCCTCACTGGTTACGAGCAGCGCCGCCGGAAACTCGGCGAACACGTCGGCTGCGCGGACCCAGCACGCGTTCGGGGCGCGCTGGACAGTGATCTCCTTGTCCGATAGCAGTTCACGGGCGACGCTTGCGCCACCGACGTCGATCCGAGTGTCGCCCCATCGCTCACCAAGCGGCAGTTCGGTCGCCCCGCCCATGAGTTTGGCTGTCCAGCGCGGGACGATAACGAGGCATCTCTCCTGCTCGTGCGACCGGGCGAACGCAAATACATGCTCCTTTCGGTCGCCGTCGATCTGCAGGGCCTGATATGAACCCTGAGCGAATAGCGCCGCGTGCTCCTTACGCCAGTTGAGCAGCTTCGCCGTCACGAAAAGCTTGGCCTCAGACAGGCGCTCATCCTCCAACAACCCCCGAGGAGAAACGCCAGGCGCCTGCAGCTGGGCAAGCTGCAGCGCCGCACCTTCGAAATCCACCGCTCCCCGATTGTCAGGATCCACTAGCGACAGCAAAGCGCGCTCGCTCCCTTGATAGAAATCAGGCACACCGGGCGAAGCGATCTTGAGCACCGTCACGGCGAGCGAATTGAGCCGCCCGAAAAAAGCGACCCTTCTGGCGAATCCTGAAAAATCTTTCACAAACGCGTTGCGGCCAGGGTTCTCCAGCAGCCGCGCAACGAAATCCGCGAGCGCTTGCTCGTACTCCTCGTTCGGATTGATCCACGAGGTCGATTGCTTCGCCTCGCGCGCGGCCTTGGTCATATACGCCTGCAGCCGCTTGGCGAACGTTTCGTCTTGCGGTTCGGTCCATACACCGAGCAAGGTCTGATACAGCAGGTACTCATCCTCGCGGCTCGGCGCAGCACGGTCGTCCACAATGCGGCGCTTGCTGCGATTGAGACGCGCCCAGCGGGAGAGATGCAGCTTCCATTCATCCGGCAGTTCGCTCAGCACGGCGATGCGCGCACGAACGTCCTCGCTGCGTTTGGCGTCATGCGTCGAGGTCGTCAGCAGCGAATGCGGCCACGTTTTCGCGCGCTCCTGACTAGCTTGATGCATCGCCGCGGCTGATGCGGCGAACCGCCCCGGATCCCCGCCCACCTCATTGAGGCAAACCAGTCGAGCATAACGGTAAAACGCGGTGTCCTCGACGCCTTTGGCGGCTACAGGGGCCGTTACCTGCTGGAACTTCATCGCAAACTCGAGCATGGCGCCGCGATGCGAAGCCGGACGCGCGAGCGCGGCGTCTCCGAGCAGCACGTCGCGAAGGAAGTCGAATACCGACAGTTCGGCGGACGCGCTGCGTTTGCGCGCGAGCCCGACCGCCCATTGAATGACTCGCCGGTCCTCCTCGCGCGCGCCGCGCGGTGAGATGTACGTGCGGTACACCGGAAAGCTCGCGATCACTTCGATGATCGCATCTCGCATCGCCGAACGCGTGAAGTCGGACGTACGCCGGTCCATCTGGGCAACACGGTCAAGCTGCGTCGCCAGCACCTCAACCTCCGCCGCGAGCGAGGCGCGCATCACGAGCTTCCTGCTCTGGTACGCGATCTGCTCGAAAGACGCATAGTTCTCGGTGAACTGCCGGTAGCGGCGCGTCGTCCGAACCTCCTCCGAACCGCAGACCAGCCATGTCGTGGACAGCGCGGCGAAGTCATAGCCGGTCGTGCCGTACACAGCCCAGCTCTCCGGCAGACGCTCATGCGCAGCCAGAATCTTTTCAGTGATTACGTAAAGCGGCCTCGGGTCGCCAGCGCCAGCGCGAAAGCGCTGTTGCAGGCGGTCGAAATATTCTTCCGGATCATAGAGCCCGTCGGAGTGATCGATGCGCAGGCCGTCGATCGCGCCCTGTTCGACCAATTCGAAAATGAGTCGGTGCGTGCTCTCGAATACCTCGTCGTCGTCCATCCGCAGGGCCGCAAGATCATTCACGTCGAAAAAGCGACGATAGTTGATCTCGTCCACAGCGACGCGCCAATACGCGAGCCGGTACGCCTGCGCTTCGAGCAGAGCATCCAGCGCGTCGAAGCTGTTCGCTCTGCCCGGCTCGCCGTTTAGACGCGCAAGCGTCGACTCAAGGTACTGCAGTATGGGCGGGCAGCGTTCGATCAGACGTACAAGCCTCCTCTTGTGCGCCTCCTTGTCCCGGTACCGAACGGCCACCGCTTCTTCAGAGACATCGTTTCGCGGCGGAAGATTCCCGAACGCGCTCATCAGGCTCTCGAAGTCAGCACGGTTCGCGTCGTCGGCGCGCAGCAACGACTCCAGAATCGGCGAGTTCGCAAAGATCCGTGGATATTCGCGCGGATCGATCGGCATGCAATGCGACTGATAATGCACCGCGAAGGCGCCGGTTTCGCGGTCGAAGCCAAGTTTCAACTCGCCGCGCTCGAGCACATCGCCGTAGGACGCCCCGAGCACCGGCACGAGAATGCGATCGCGCAAGGAGGCTCGATTTGGACGCCAGTCAATGTCGAAACGCCGCGTGCTGCGGGCGGCGGGACCATTCTCCAAGACGTCCAGCCACCACTGATTCTCGCACCCCATAACCCCGAGATGATTCGGCACAATGTCGACGATCAGGCCCATGCCGTGTGCGCGCAGCGTGGCCGCCAACCGCTCAAAATCGTCGCGCGCGCCTAGTTCCGGATTGAGTTGCGTGTGATCCGTGACATCGTAACCGTGCATGCTCCCGGGCCGCGCCGTCAGGATCGGTGAGGCGTAAACGTGGCTGACGCCCAGCCGCGCCAGATAAGGCGCGATACGCGCCGCATCGCTAAACGTAAAGTCCCGGTTTAGCTGCAGCCGGTAAGTTGCGCGGGGAATCATGCGGTTCAGCCATCAGCGCCTTCCGTGCTTCGTTGCGCTCGCACCCTGATGTGTACATGCCGGTCACGACCGGATCCCTGTCGCACTGCATCGATCAGCTCGTCGATGAAGTGCACGGGCTGTCGTCGTACATGGCGAACGCGACCCGACGTGCGTCGGGCGCAAACAATCGAAAGCACGCGCGTTCAGAGTCAAGCTCCGCGAACAGCATCACGTGGCGGCGCCTCACCTACGCTCCTCCTCTGCGAGCGGAAACTCGAATACCGCGAGATTTCTTCCGATCAACGTGTACGCATCGCCGGGTCGGTAGATGCGCGCTTCCCGCTCAAAGCCCGCAGGGTTGCGCGTGTCGAGCCGCAACGCCCATCGCGCCGCATCGGGCTGCGTCGGAACGCGAAATTCGAGCTCACCGTGATGCGCATTGAGCAACAAGAGAAAATCGCTGTCCATCACGACTTCACCACGCTCGTTTCGCTCATGCAATCCGCGCCCCGAGAGGAACACGCCAAGGCTGCGCGCGAAGCTCTCGCGCCACTGCTGTTCTGACATTTCCGAGCCGTTCGGATCCAGCCACACGACGTCGCGCACGGCCTGCCCGCGTATCGCACGGTTCTGAAAAAAAATGCGTCGACGGAATACGCGGTGGGAGCAACGCAGGCGTATCAATTCGCGGACGAACGACAAGAGCGCCTGGTCCTCGCCGTCGGGGGTCCAGTTGAGCCAGGTGAGTTCGTCGTCCTGGCAATAGGCATTGTTGTTGCCCTGCTGCGTGCGACCCGACTCATCGCCGGCGAGCAACATAGGCACGCCCTGGGAGAGGAACAGGGTAGCAAGCAGATTGCGCGTCTGGCGGCGGCGCAAGGCGTTGATTTCAGGATCGTCCGTCAGACCCTCGACGCCGCAGTTCCAGCTGCGGTTGTGATTCTCACCATCTCTGTTTTCGTCGAGATTCGCCTCATTGTGCTTTTCGCTGTAGGTCACGAGATCGCGCAGCGTGAATCCATCGTGTGCAGTCACGAAATTGATGCTGGCGTACGGACGTCGACCGCTGTGTTCGTACAGATCGCTCGAACCTGAGATTCGGTAGGCGACCTCACCGATGAGCCCACCCTCCCCCTTCCAATACTCGCGCACCACGTCCCGGTAGCGTCCATTCCACTCCGTCCACCCGACGGGGAACCGCCCTACCTGATACCCCCCTTCGCCGAGATCCCATGGCTCGGCGATCAGCTTCACTTGCGAAATCACAGGGTCCTGCCGAACGATGTCGAAGAAGGCGCTCAGGCGGTCCACCTCGTGCAGCTCACGCGCAAGCGCCGAGGCCAGATCGAACCGGAAGCCGTCGACGTGCATCTCGGTGACCCAGTAGCGGAGGGAGTCCATGATCAGCTGCAGCGACTGCGGCGTCCGGACATTGAGCGTGTTCCCCGTACCGGTGTAGTCCATGTAGA
>DATAFY010000029.1:0-8860 GCA_036257205.1 Steroidobacter sp.
GGTCCGCAAATGACAAGTGGACTCAGTTGCATTATAGTGCTCACTCCCCGCCCCAAGCACGAGAACGAACACGATGCAGGTCCAAAGTTTTGTCGATGGCCGCTGGGTGACAGGTGCGGACGACGGGCAGGCCCTCGTGGACCCAGTGACCGGGCAGGAAATCGCTCGCGCCTCCTCCGCGGGCATCGACTTCGCGGCCGCGCTGGCGCACGGGCGTCGCGTCGGCGGTGCTTCTCTCCGGGCGATGACCTATGCCGAGCGCGCCGCACTGTTGAATCAGATCGCCGACGTGCTTGCCGCGCACAAGGCCGAGTATTACCGCCTGTCGCTGCAGAATAGTGGCGCAACTGAGGCGGATGCCGCCTTCGATGTCGACGGCGCGATCTTCACGCTTAAGTACTACTCCCGGGCCGGTGCTGCGCTCGGGGCGGCGCGACACCTCCTCGAAGGATCCGTGGCAGCCCTCTCGAAGGATGGATCCTTTTCCGCCGCGCACGTCGGCGTGCCGTTGCGGGGCGTCGCGGTGCACGTCAATGCATTCAACTTCCCATCGTGGGGTCTCTGGGAGAAGGCCGCCGCGGCGCTGCTGTCGGGCGTGCCTGTCCTGGCGAAACCCGCCACCGCCACATGCTTGCTGGCGGAGCGCATGGTTCGCGACGTCGTGACCGCCGGCGTGCTGCCCGCGGGCGCGCTGCAAATCGTGTGCGGCGGTGCGGGCGACTTGCTTGACCACCTGACCGCCGACGACGCCCTGGCGTTCACCGGCTCGGCTGCGACGGCTGAGCGCATCCGCGCGAATCCAGCCGTGTTAAAGAATTCAGTGCGTGTGAACGTAGAGGCAGACAGCGTGAACGCCGCCCTGCTCGGACCGGACGCAGCGCCGGGCACGCCGGAGTTTGAGGCCTTCGCAAAGGAAACCGCACGCGAAATGACTCTCAAAGCTGGCCAGAAGTGCACGGCGATCCGCCGGGCGCTCGTGCCCGCGCAATGGCTCGACGCTGCGGGTGAAGCCATTGCCGCTCGTCTGGGATCGACGGTGGTCGGCAATCCCCGGAATTCCGACGTGCGCATGGGGCCCCTTGTCAACGAGGCACAGCGTCGGGCGGCATTGGACCGGTTGGCGGCCCTGCGCACCGAGACGGATGTACTGTGCGGTGGTGGCCTCCCCGGGACCGTAGTCGATGCGAACGCCTCCGCGGGCGCATTCGTAGCGCCTACCCTTCTGCGATGCGGAGACCCTCACGCGGGCCGTGCTGTGCACGAGGTCGAAGTGTTCGGTCCCGTCGCGACGCTGCTGCCGTTCCAAGACTGGGACGACGCGCTGGCTTTGGCGGCCCGCGGTGGCGGTTCACTCGTCGCGTCCGTCTACACGGCGGACGCCGACGCACATGCGCGTGCCGCGCTCGAACTCGCAACGACTCATGGCCGCGTGCTGGCGGTCGATGCAAGCGTCGCGAAGACGCAAACGGGCCACGGCAACGTGGTGCCCTCGTGCCTGCATGGCGGTCCAGGGCGCGCCGGCGGCGGCGAAGAGCTTGGGGGACTTCGCGCGCTTTGGTTCTATCACCGCCGCAGTGCGTTGCAGGGCCCAACGGCGCGCGTCACTGCACTGGCCGGCGCTGGCGCGTTCCCCCAGCTCTGAGCCATACGGGTTACTAGTACAGGAATTCCATCCCGTGACCCAGGACCAATTTTCAAACCTTATCGCCGGACTCACGGCGACGATTGCAAATCGGCCGCTCGATGCCGCGCTCGAGGCTGATCTGAACGCCCGGTTTCCGCCGGACGGTGCGATAGTCAGCGCTATCAGCGCCGCCTGCCGTGACGGCATCGCCGCCGGCTGGATGTGCAAGCGCGAGGCGGGTGGCATTCGTTATGGGCGCGTTATCAAGCCGACGCCGTCGACTCACGGCTTCAGTGTCGACGTTGTCGAGATGGACAACGTGGCCGGACCTTTCCACGCACATCCGAACGGCGAGATCGATCTCGTAATGCCGCTCGATGCCGGCGCGCAATTCGACGGTCGTGGCGCCGGCTGGACGGTGTACGGTCCCGGATCCGCACATTCTCCCACCGTGACTCAAGGACGTGCGTGGGTGCTTTACCTCCTCCCCGACGGTGCGATCGACTTCAGAAACGGGTGAGTTCGATGGACACGGCGGCGCGCACCGAGCCATACAATGGCGGGATGTCCACTCGAAAACCGCGTGCTGCCCAGCCGGATCCCGACCGCGAATATCGCGAGCGCCTCGCCTCACGCCTGCGAGAAGTTCGCGCCGCGCGTGGCACCACCCGTGCAGCACTCGTCGACGCCTCCGGCGTCAGCCTCCGGTTCCTGGCCCAGATCGAGGCCGGCCGCGGCAATCCATCGCTGGCGGTCATGCGCAAGATTGCGAGGGCTCTTGCGATCCCGTTGGAATCGTTGATCGCCGAGACTAAACCGGCGAGTGTCGACCGGCTTTTGCTGGAACAATCGCTGAATCGCATGACGCCGGAGGAGCTCGGTCAGTTGCACGCGCTTATCGCAGATCGGTTCTCCGACACGCAGCGGACGTCGACACGCGCTATCTCGCTGATCGGCCTGCGTGGCGCAGGCAAGTCCACGCTCGGAGGACGCCTCGCCCGTCATCTCGGCGTCGAGTTCGTCGAACTCGATCGGGAAGTCGAGCGTGAGTACGGCGCGACCATCGGCGAGATCCTTCAGCTGCACGGCCAGCCCGGCTACCGTCGGTACGAGGTTCGCTGCCTGCTGGCCACGTTGGATCGCCACGGTGACTGCGTCATCGAGACCGGCGGTGGCCTCGTCACCGACGCGGAAACTCTCTCATTGCTGCTCGAGCGCACTCGCGTGGTCTGGCTACGCGCGACACCTGAGGAGCACATGCAGCGCGTCATCGACCAAGGAGACCTGCGGCCGATGGCGAAGTCGAAAGAAGCGATGAAGGATCTGCGAGCCATCCTCAAGGCCCGCGAGCCCTACTACAGCCGCGCGCCGCTTCATTTGAACACCAGCCGTAAATCCATCGACGCAACGTTTGAAGATCTCCTCGACCTGCTGGACGTGGGGCGTCCACCCCGTGAACACTTGCCGTGTCCTTACCCAGGAGCCGTCTAGACATGAGCCGCGATAATCAGGTGCTTGCCATGACGCCTATTTGGTTTAGCTCATTTACTCTTGAGGACGTCGGTCGATTCGAAGCCGAGACTTTCAGCCAACTTATCGGTATCGAGTTTACCGAGATAGGCTCTGACTACTTGGCGGGCCGCGTGCGGCTGATAAGAAATCTGCGGCAGCCGTTCGGTCTTTTGCATGGCGGGGTATCGGCTGCACTTGCGGAGACTCTCGGCAGCATCGCCGCCAACTTTGTCGTAGATAGGTCGAGATTTCTGTGCGTCGGCCAATCCATCAGCGCCAGTCATCTTCGGTCAGTACCGGTCGATGGGAGCTATATCACTGCCATCGCGCGCGCCGCCAGCGTCGAGCAAGACCGTCAAGTTTGGGATATCACTCTGCGGCGCAGTGATGACAAGGTGTTTTGCGCTTGCACGCTGACCATGGCCGTATTGCCCGCGGATAGATTTTCGTAGTTCGTCTCCCGCACTACGGATTTCGGTATCGGCTGCGAGCCTCGGTAGCGACACCGCTCGTCTGACTTCAACGTATCTTTGCGATCCTCATAGCCAATGCAAGGCGCCGCCGCTGGGCTACGCGACGTCTTGGTCTTTGAAGTTCCCAAGTAAATAACGACTTCGGCATCGGTCATGGGCTCGGGAGGCTGATTCGGCGGTTCCTGGAAGCCGGGATGATGGGCGAAGGGTTGGTCGAGCCGCGCACGGAGGGCACGCCGCAGGGCGGGCCGCTCTTGCCGTTCTTGTCCAATAATATCCTACTCAGTGATCTCGATCGGGACCTGGAACGACGCAAACTCTCGTTCTGCCGCTATGCCGATGAGCATTGATAGCTCCAAAGCAGCTGTGCTGCACGAGAGATGAGGGTAGGCCCCTCGAACCCGGGTCGCGGGATCAGGGTCCAAACCACCGGAAGCTGCTTCGGCCCAATGGTTGAGGTGGTGAGCGTTTCGGATACGGCAGAGCAAGACTTTGTCAGGTCAGGATCGAGGAGACGAGCGGATGAACACTCACTCCTTCACCGTATCGCCGATGCGGAACGTATGGCGTCCGATTTTGAGCTCGCGCCACATCGGTTCGCTCAGATGCACATCTTCACGAGCGATATCTGCCGCCACGTCCCATTCCTCTGCGAGGCCGTGCGACGCCATGACTGCGAATCGACGCCATTTGCCGTCCCCCTGCTCATAGGCGTGCGCGGTCGGGGGGACGATCAGTACGAACTCCTCGATCTCATCACCGTTCAGATCGACCAAAACCCCGCCCAATTTTGCATCGTCATCGATGTATGCCCAGCCGAGATCCGGATTTCTGAGATCCGCCTCCACTTTCGCGAGCAACGCTGCGTCCAGCGATCTTCCGGACGGATATACCGCGAGCTTCGCCAACCGTGCGCCCAGATTCGTCGACGGGAAAGTCCGCCAGCGTTCCTGCTGCGCGATCATGGCGGCCGCAGCTTCGCGAATTTCCGCAGCGCGCGGATGGTCCTTGAGCTCGGACAGTTCGCGCAGCTTCCGGGCGCCATACTCGCCTGCGCTGAAGCGCAGGTAGCGGAGCGGCGAGTCATGACCATACGCGCCGTCCGTCTGCGAAGGCGGCTGCGCCTGCGCCAGCCGAAACTGGCTGTCGGCGGAGATTCTGTACGGTGAGATGAGCGGCGTGAGGGCGAGGCTGATCGTCGCGATCAGAAACAACGCGGCGATGACGTTGACTCTCGCGACGCCCGCCATCCAGCGGCCTTTGCTGCGCGCCGCGAGCGCGTAGCCCGCTGCATAAATGCAAGCCGCCGCCGTCACGATGCATGCCCAGACGCGCTCGATCGTGAATCCGTAGGCATCGATGCGCAGATACAGTGCATAGAGCGCGGTGATCGCGATGACGACGATCAACGGGATTGCGCAGCGCAGTCCCAGCGCAATCCATTCCGGATAGGGCTGGTCTACGGATCCATCGCGATACGCCGCGTTCACCAGCAGTACGGTCACCGCCACAAGCCACAGCAGCCATACGGCGCTGATGGCGCGCTCTCCGGACGAAATCATGCCGGGCAGCCTGAAGATCATGGCGATCGTGAAGAGCGCGAGGATCAGGCCCGCAACGATCGCCAGCCACTTCAGCACATTCAGCAGCTGCTCGAGCACGGCGCTCGTGAGGCCATCGACAGACCCGATCAGATGCAGCGCGCAACCGAAGGCGAGCGAGGTGACCGGGTAGACGAAGATCGGCTCATTGAACAATTCGCTGAAGAATTCGATCCCGAGCATCTTGAACAGCGCTTGCCACAGGGACAACAGCAACCAGAAGAGCCCCGTGAACAGGCACGCCTCGGCGAGCGCGATCTTGTTGCGCCACGCCGTCGCGAACAACGCCTCGTACCGGGGGCTCCATCGACCGTCGATCAGGCGGCATTGAATGAAGGGCAGCATCAAGAGCCATAGCAGGGCGAGCACGACCGCCATCGGAAACCACTCGCCCGAAGCGGCGAAGTGTTTCGCGTCCTGATCCAGCACTTGGGCGCCATGATGCCAAGCGAAGTAGAAAAACAGCGCAGCCATCGATCCAAGCACGAACCATGTCGAGCTGCGCCGCACATGCTCCGCCACCAGCTGCACAGTCACTGGAACGAAGAGCGTCAGCGCGTAGAGTGCAAGCAACCACGCCGGCTGCGTCGCCGGCCAGTGCGAGCCTGTGATCGCGACATGCAGTGCGTACAACGCCCAGCCCTGAACGACCGCTGCAAGCAGGATTACTGGCAGGGTGGTTTTCGAGCTTTCTGCGATACCGCTGGTCGTCATGCTCCCTGTTCCCCTGTGTCGCCGGTTTCGTGGGGCGATTATTGCAGAGACTCCCTGGGCGGGATGATGATGAATGTGGCGCTGCACACCGCCTTCAGGTCGCCAGACCCGCTTCGAAGACCGCCTAGCCGCACGTTGCCGCCGCTTGCCACAATGACGGCGAGGCTGTGGATGACTTCGCGACGTTAGCGTGCGCAAAACACAGTCCAACCGGCCTGATGAACAAGGCGGTTGCAGCAGCGCTGTATTCCGAACGTTCAGCAGTTCCGCCTGTGAGCTGCTGTTCTTGTTCACCGCGCTCTAGCCGAAAGACACCCTGCTTTGTAATGCCCAAGCCGTCTGCCGAGGTGCTCCGCACTCATGCCTAGCGCCTTCCTAAGCGTCTTTATCCATCCGTGCGCAGGACGCACGCGTCCTCCCAAGAACACCTCCCGCAAGCCTTCCACGCGCGCATCGAGACTTATAATGTTCTGCTTCTGTGTAGAGACACTTTCCCGATACATGTTTGTTGCCTTGCGTAAAAAGCCCCGGGATACGCCTGCCTGCCGAGGTAGATTTCCGCTCGGAACCTCGGTTCGGCTGCCGTTTGCCGCACACGTCAGCGCGGCCATTCCGAGTCCACCTGCGCTTCTTCTGCAGGCGCTTTCCACAGACGTCGACAGCGCTCCGGCTCTCGGACTTTCACGCTGGTGGATGCTGATGGGGTTGCGGCCCAACTGCACCCGCGCCTCGATCCACTCGCGATGCGCTTGGCAGCGGCATCTTTCGGCGGTGAATCCGGTGGCGTGTTGCCACTTCAAACGAACACCTGATAGCGAGGCAAAATCGGTCGGCCGCTGCTGCCCGTAGCACTTCCGATCCGCGCCAAAAGTACGGCCCTCTTCTCTGGAAGTAGGCTGTGCAGCTTGCCATCAGTTCGACCGCGACCAAGGTGATTTTCAAACCGCGATGGCAATTTGAACTGGCCCCGGGATCGAAGCGCAGCATGTGTTCTCACTTGCGCCGCCAGCCTGAGCGTCAGGCCCGATATCGCGGTCAGATTGGCTAGTGATTTGGAAGTCAAACGGATGGGCAAATGCGAAGCACTAATGCGTATGTTTCATCTCGCAGACGCAGCGTAATGTCCCCGCGGCTGCCAGGATCACCGAAGGCAGCAAGCTTGCAGTCACTCAAACAACCAAAAGGGGGAGTGTCATGAGCCGCAGCATCCTGCATTCACTTACCGCACTTGCGCTCGCGATGATCAGTTCGAGTGCCCTCGCGCAGGATACGCCGCCATACACGGAAGGCGCGGTTTCCGTGGTGACGGCGGTACGCACGCAGCCCGGGAAATTCAATGAATACTTTCGGTATCTCTCCGGACCCTATAGCCAGGTCATGGACGAGGCAAAAAAGCAGGGCATTATCACTGAATATACCTTTTACGCGGCCTTCCCAAGATCGCCCCACGACCCGGATCTCTATCTCGTCGAGACATATCCAAACATGGCCGCCTTCGACTCCGTCACGAATAAGATGACCGCAATCTCGAATAAGGTGTTCGGGTCGTTGCAGAAAGCGGACGAGGCCGACGCGAATCGGGAAGAGATCCGCAAGATTCTCGGCGCGGAAATGGTTCGCGAGCTGGTTCCGGTGAAGAAAGGATTAAAGCAGTAAGGGGCTCACCGTCGTGAGGTGAACGGACTGGATTGGAGTTCAACACGCCGCCTTCGGGCGGCGTTTTCGTCTGTGCTCGCACTCGAGCAAAGCCGCTCCCCATGCGCATCGAGGGCAAGGGGATGGCATTCGGCTCCTTCATGAGCCCCGATCCTACGCCGAGGAATCGAACACCCAGAGAGCCGGTCCGCTGCGGCGCTGCCCTGGATCGCGCGAGAGCGGATCGCGCGCTCACCAAGATCCAGCTGAACCGCCGGCCAGAAGGCTCCGAAATCCCTAGCCGTCAGTTGCCGGGTTCCGGCGGCTGCGGCAGCACTCTCTCACCAAGACACTCGACATTCGAGGCTCGGTGAATTTGACCTGTCGAGGCTAGGTGCAGAGGTGGATCAAATATCATTTCCGCTGGTCCATCACCATGGGCGATGTGGGCTGCGATCGCGCCCTCACTGGCAGCAGGGATCAGGATGCCCAAGAAATGATTGAGGGCAACAACCAGCGTCTGTCCTGTGTCCAGCGTGAACGAACACAGGCCAGTGGCCCCGTCGCAGTTTGCACCTAATTCTTGTGGGCCGCCGATGTTGTGACAAATTGCCTTCGGCGGCGGCGGCTCTTCCCCACCCCCCGACGCGACATTAGCAAACGCCAGCGTTACAGCAGCTGCAACCAGCTTGAGTGGATCACTCATCGTTGGAATCCTCTCGTTAATCGAAAAAATCCATCGCGTCAGCCGCGCCGCGAACGACGAAGGCAGCGGTGGTCGCGGGACACTCGCTCCACGAGGCTCGCCCAACAAGTCGCACAATCCGCGTCTGTATTTGTCCGACCTGCTGAGTTGATTTGCCAACCGACTAGTTAATGCGTTTGCGCGCTGACGATCCGCTGCACGATTCGACGCACGCTGAGCTCAGGGTCGCCGCCGTGCAGCTCGTGTGCGATGCGTACTGAATGTCCATACTCTTTGTTGCCGGCAAGAATTATCGAGTTTCGCGATATGTGTGGAACTGCTGCGCCCTGCAATTCGTCTGGGCGTGCTCATATCACGTACTGTCGTGCCTGGAAGGCGCAAATTTCGTCACTACGCGAGGCACGCCGGTCGGGGACCGGCTCCCCTGTACTCGGCGTGCAAGATGACCAAGCTGAAACTAGCGCGGCTTGCCGAGCACGTTGGATGGAATGTTGAAGTGAGTGTTCTCGCCCGATGCATGCGTCGCTTGCATGCCGTGCTGGGGACGCCGCACCACGTGTGGCTTCGCTAGCGCACGCGGGTCAACGTAATTCCG
>DATAFY010000559.1:0-5495 GCA_036257205.1 Steroidobacter sp.
GCGAATTGCAGCAATTTGGGAACGTCGTCGGCTGCAATGTCGACGTTCGCAACGCCTGGTTCGAGCGCAGTACCGGCATTGCCCGGCGCGACGAATACAGCCTCAGCACGTCGCGATTGAGCGACTTTCCAGGCGAGCGCATGCTCGCGGCCGCCGCCGCCCAGGATCAGGATGCGCATGTCTGAGTTTCTAAGCGCGTGGCGGTGAGCGGGCGGCGGATAGGCAGAATGCGCGAGCGCGCGAACATCGTGAACTCTCCCACCTTCAACGAAGTGGACAATCGAGCGGAGTCGATCAGCGCTTTGGGCTGTCCGCGATCCGCCGCTTCAATGCCTGAAGTGCCGCATTCCCGTCAGCACCATCGCCATGCCGTGCTCGTCGGCGGCGGCGATGACTTCATCGTCGCGCACCGACCCGCCCGGCTGGATCACTGCTTTGATCCCAAGCTCGGCGGCGACGTCGAGTCCGTCGCGGAACGGGAAGAATGCGTCCGAGGCCATCACAGCCCCCGCCACCGAAAGGCCTTCGTCCTTCGCTTTCATAGCCGCGATGCGACTCGAGACCACGCGGCTCATCTGTCCCGCGCCGACGCCGAGGGTCATGCGCTCTTTCGCGTAAACGATCGCGTTCGACTTGACGTATTTGCAGACCTGCCACGCGAAGAGAAGGTCGTCGAACTCCGAGAGCGTCGGCTGACGCTTGGTGACGATCCTCAGGTCTTTCATGCTCACCATGCCTTCATCACGCGTCTGCACGAGCAAGCCGCCGTTGACGCTGCGGTACTCGTGGTGCTGCTGCGTGGGTTCGAGCGAACCGGCGGCCAGCACGCGAACGTTCTGCTTGCTCGCGCAGATCTCCAAGGCGTCTGCGTCAACCTCGGGAGCGATGATCATTTCAACGAACTGTCGTTCCAGGATCGCCCGGGCGGTTGCGGCGTTTAGCGTTCGATTGAACGCGATAATTCCGCCGAACGCCGAGGTCGGGTCGGTTCGGTAAGCGCGCTCGTAAGCCGTCATTGCGTCGGCGGCCACGGCGACCCCGCACGGGTTCGCATGCTTGACGATCACGCATGCGCTCTCGGCGAATTGCCGCACGCACTCGAAGGCGGTGTCGCCGTCGGCGATGTTGTTGTAAGACAGCGTCTTACCCTGGAGCTGCTTCGCGCCGCCGATGCTGGCGCCTCGGGGATTGGAAACGGCGTAGAAAGCGCCGGTCTGATGCATGTTTTCGCCATAGCGAAGGTCGAAGCGCTTGCGGAAACGCAGCTCGAGGGCGTCCGGATACTCGCTCGAAGCGCTTTCGTCCGCGACTGCGGCGCGAGCGAGATAACTCGCCACCGCGGAGTCGTAGGCGGCGGTATGCGCGAAGGCCTTCGCCGCCAGGCGCTTGCGCGTGTGTTCTGAGAGCCCGCCGTTTCGAGCGAGCTCCTCGATGACGGCGCGATAGTCGAGCGGGTCGACGATCACCGCGACGCGCTCGTGATTCTTGGCGGCTGCGCGCACCATGGCCGGTCCGCCGATATCGATGTTTTCGATGGCCTCCTCGTACGTACAGCCGGGTGTCGCGACGGTCGAGGAGAAAGGGTAAAGGTTCACCGCCAGCAGGTCGATCGGTTCAATCCCGTGTTCGCGCATCACGTCGTCGTCGAGGCCGCGACGGCCGAGCAGTCCCCCGTGAATCTTCGGGTGCAGCGTCTTCACACGCCCGTCCATGATTTCTGGGAAGCCGGTGTGTGCCGACACCTGCCGCACCGGCACATTGTTTTTTTCCAGCATGGCCGCCGTGCCGCCCGTGGACAGAATGAGGATGTTGCGGCGATGCAGCGCCTGCGCGAACTCCAACAATCCGTTCTTGTCGGAGACGCTGAGCAGTGCGCGGCGTATGGGAGTGATCACGTCAAAATCCGTCAGGATATAGGTTCAGATTCAAGGCGTACGGGCGAGCGGGTCATGGGCGGGACGGGAGCAAGCGCGGCTCCGCAGACACAGCCTACAACCTTGAGCTGCGATTGAGCACTCGCGCGCTCAACTCGCAAGTCCGTACGTTTTTAGCTTCTTGCGCAACGTGCCGCGGTTGATGCCCAGGATGTCGGCTGCCCGACTTTGATTGCCCTCGACGTAATTGAGGACGGCCTTAAAGAGCGGCTCCTCCACTTCGCGCAGCACCAGATCATACAGTTGTCCGGGTTTATGGCCGTTCAACGTCGCGAAGTACGAATCCAGAGCTTCCGCCGTCATTGTGCGAAGCGGCATCGTGCGGCTGGGCGGTCTCGGAAGCGGCTCTCGGCGAACTGTCGTTTTTTTTATAGGCGCCATGATTTCCTACCGATCGATTTCGTTCACGCCGCGCTGTCCAGCAACTTCTCCTGTGCATCGGCATGCGCATCGAAATACGCTGCCGCGCATTCGAGTTGTGTTTGCGCGTCCTCGGCCTGCATCACGGCATGCCGCAAGGCGCTTCCCGTCGGGCGGCCTTTCGCATACCAGTCGATGTGTTTGCGCGCGACCCTGACCCCAGCCTCGTCCCCATAGAAGGCATGTAGGTCGCGCAAATGAGCGAGCATGATATCACGTACTGCCGCGAGAGAAGGCTCGGGCGATTCGCGGCCCTCGCGCAGGAAGGTGTCTATCTCGCGGAAAATCCACGGCCGGCCTTGTGCGCTGCGCCCCACCATCACGCCGTCAGCGCCGGTTTCTTCGAGTACGGACTTCGCTTTGAGCGCTGAATCGATGTCGCCGTTAGCGAAAACCGGAATTGACACGCTTTGCTTGATCGCGCGAATCGTCTCGTACTCAGCATTTCCCCGATACATGCACGCGCGCGTACGGCCGTGCACGGCAATGGCTTGAACCCCGAGATCTTCCGCCATCCGCGCGATCGCAACCCCATTGCGATGCTGCGGATCCCATCCGGTTCGTATCTTAAGCGTGACGGGCGTCGACACGGCCGCGACGACGGCCGTGAGAATGCTGCGCACCAAAGGCTCATCTCTCAGCAGTGCGGAGCCAGCGGCCTTGTTGCAAACCTTCTTGGCCGGACATCCCATGTTGATATCGATGATCTGCGCGCCTGCATCGACATTGCGTCGCGCGGCCTCGGCCATCATCTGTGGATCGCCGCCTGCGATTTGCACGACGCGAGGCTCAGGTTCACCGCTGTGATCCATCCGGCGGCGCGACTTCGAGCTGTTCCAGAGGCGCACATCGCTGGTCAACATTTCCCCAGCCGCGAGCCCCGCCCCCATTCTGCGACAGAGCAGCCGAAAGGGCCGATCCGTGATGCCGGCCATCGGCGCCAGAGCCAGGTTGTTGGCGAGCGTGTAGGGACCGATTCTAAGAGGCATGGCGAGCGGCCGGAGCGGCGAGGCCGGAAAATGCACGGCATGAAGGTGCATCAGGCAGCGCGCGCCTAGGGCCGCGGCGTTTCTTCCGCGCATACGACGGTCTGCGCGCCGCGCAGACACACGTCGAAACGGAAGCCTTCCGCATCGGGTCCGGGATCCACGATCTGTATAGCCGCCGTCGTTTTCTGACCGGAACCGAGCAGGCGGTCCGACGCGGCGCCGGGTTCGAGGTATTCGGCAGGTTCGAAAGTGCGCGCGCGAACCTGATCGCCCCAACGATCTTCGAGCACCAGTTTGAGCAAGGGGTAAGGCTGCGGGAACGCAGCGAGGTTCGTGACGCTCGCACGCACTTTGAGGGTCCCGGGCGCGGCGGGATCAGAGATCACGCCCCACTGCCGTACTTCATATGCGCGCAGATTCCACTCAGGCGTAAGCGTGAGCCCGAGCGCGCTGTAAAGACGGATCATCGGAGCGCCGACGCGCGGGTGACGGGCGAGCGCCGCGCGAAAATGATGCACCGTTTGCAACGCCAGCAGCAAAGCGAGCGGCGCAACGAGCCATCGCCACATTCGGCTCGCCGCGCGAGGAGCGCTCGTCCCGAGCAGTTCCAGTTCGGGCGAAGCGGGCGCGGCGCGCTCTGGCTCGATGTGTTCTGCCTCGATGCGCTGCTGCGAGCGGTCATCCTTCGGGTTGGCGTGCGCGGGGTTGAAGTCCTCGTTCGGCGTCGGCGCATCAACGCCCTCGATTTGGACCCATTCTTCCCTGACGTTCTCGCGCAGAGCATCGCGCAGGTCCTTATCGAGCATGCGATATCTACCGCTGATCTCGATGCGGCGGCCCTCGAGGGTGATGTCCTCACGCTCCTCGGGTTCCTCGACCTCGATTGCACTGCGTTCGGCCACGCTCTCGTCGAGCGCGTCGGGTTTCGGTACGTCTGCGGGCGCGCGCCCATCGGCCAGCTGCTCGAGCGCGTCGAACTGAGTCTGACAGCGTCCACACCGCACCTGTCCAGCGGCGACGCGCAAGATCTCGCTCGTCAGGCGGAAGGTGGTGTGGCAGTTCGGGCACTGAGTCAACATGCGCGGCGCACGCCGTCGAGGCGCACCCAATCATCGCGGTGCGTCGGGGGAGCGATATCAAACCATGCGGCGTAGCGACGCGCTACCGCCGCAGCCTGCTCGCGCAGGATGCCGGACAACACGAGGCGGCCGCCCCCAATGAGGAGTCCCGCAAAGGCCGGTGCAAGTTCCTGTAAGGGGCCTGCAAGGATGTTGGCCAGCACAATGTCCGCCCGCTCCAACGCAGCCGGCGGGGCGAACTCCATCGCTAGGCGGTCGGCGACGCCGTTGCGCAGGGCGTTGTCGCGGGCCGCAGTCAGCGCTTGGGGATCGATGTCCAGGGCGAGCGCGTGGGCCGCGCCGAGTTTCAGTGCAGCGATGGCGAGAACGCCCGAGCCGCAGCCGTAATCGATGACTTGCTTGCCTGCGACATCCGCGCTGTCGAGCCACTCCAGGCACAAGGCCGTCGTAGGGTGCGTGCCCGTGCCGAAGGCGAGACCCGGGTCGAGTTCGATGAGGCAGGGCTCTACACCCGCTTCGCGAGTCAGTGCGGAGTCCGGCTGCTGTCCGCCTGGACAGATCCATACGCGTCGGCCGAACTTCATCGGCCTGAAATCCTTCAGCCACTCACGTTCCCACACGCGGTCGGCGAGTACTTCGAAGGTTAGATGAGGCAAGGGTTGCGGCAGTTCGGCCTGCAGCGCCGCGAGCACCCTATCGGGCGCTGTATCGGCCGCGAACAGCGCTTTGATGCGCACCCGCGGCCACAGGGGTGTGGAGCCCGGCGCTGGCTCCAGCACGGGGTCGTCCGCCGCATCCTCCAGCGTGATGGACGCGGCGCCCGCGGACAGCAAGGCTTCCTCGTACTGCGCCGGATCCGCCTCACCGACGGTGAGTGTGAGCTGGAGGAAGGGCATGGCTGACTCGCGAGCAGTGACCGGCACATAGTGAATAGCGCGTGGGAGCGCGTGCGCAACCCCCGGGCTGGTCAGCCATCACCAGCGACTGGCCGGCAAGGATCATTTGATTCCCAACCGCCGCTCCAGATAGTGAATGTCCAACCCGCCCGCCTTGAACGCGGCGTGGTTGAAGAT
>DATAFY010000447.1:0-11076 GCA_036257205.1 Steroidobacter sp.
GGCTCGCTGCTGGACACCGACCTGCCCGTCAACGCCCTATACGTGCTCGCACCAGCGCCGCCTTCCGAGGCGGGTAATGCAACGCCCGTCGATCTCGCTATCAGTCTGCCTGACGTCGCGCCGGGGCTCGACACCAATCGCATTGCGGTCCTCACGGGCAGACAGCTGGATTACTATCGTGCGGCGCGCTGGGGCGGTCTCACCAGCGAGGTCGTGCAGACGTTCCTCGTAGACTCGTTCGAGGATCAGCATCTGTTTCGCAGCGTGACTTCCGACCAGACGCGCGTCGCAGGCGATTACATCCTGGACGTCGCGCTCAGGGATTTCCAGGCGGAGTATTCAGGAAGCGAGCGGGCGCCTTCGGTGCACGTGAAGATGATCGGTCGGCTCATTAGAGTCGTCGATCGCGAATTGGTCGCCACCATCGACGCGGAGGCGCGCGCATCCGCAGGCGACAACCGCATGCGCGCGGTGGCGGCCGCTTTCGAGCGCGCCGCCCAGCAGGTCGTTGTCGAGCTGGCGCGGGAGACTGCAGTCGCCGTTGCGGGCGATGCATCGACCTTGAGCTCCGCGCGAGACGAGCGGAATCTCGCAGCTTCGCCCTAGCGGCGAGTTGGCCCAGGGATGTTCGCGCTCGTGCGCTTGCGTGCGGCTCAGAACGTGCTCAGCCCAGTCGCTTCCATTAGGCGATAGCGCCAATAACGCCCGCGATCTTCGTCGCGATATAGGGCGAACGGCGCCGTGTACTCCGCCCCGGGTTCCCCCTCGTTGTTCCACAAACGTTCGAAGTACGTCGTCATTTCGAGTGCGAGCGGCGATTTTGCGGCGACGCGCACGGCGACATTGGCTTCAAGGTTGTAATTATCGATGTTGCGTCGAGTAAAATTGGCTGAGCCAAGCGAGGCGAGAAGACGATCCCCCTGCGTGATCAAGGCGAGTTTGGCGTGAAATTGCTCCCCATGTGTGCGATACCAGCGCACTGCGATCCGCCCATTGCTGCGCGCGACAAGCTCGTTGGCGGCCGGGCGATTCGGTACGCCGTCTTTGCGCCGCCCGAAAGCATCTCGGTTCGGATCGAGAATGATGTTCACGCGTACGCCCCGTGCGGCCGCGGCCAGCAACGCCTCGATGACGTCCCGATCCGAAAGATAGAACGCCGCGATGCGGATCGCGTCGCCCTTGTTCGCGCCCGCAATCGCATCCAGCAGATGACGCGCGACGCCGTGTTCGCTCAACAACGCGAGCTCAGGCGCATCCTGATCTCGTTCGAGGTCTGCCTGCGCGGGTGCGTAGATGCGCCCGCGCCAACCTGAGAAGCGGGCGAGCGCCGTCTCGCTCTCGAGGATTTCTTGGGCCAGTCGCCCGCTGAAGCGCAAGGCGACGTTTGAGTGCGCGCTGCTCGCGTCGTGTGGATTCGCCGAGGTCACCAGCGCGACCAGCGACCCATCGCTGCGGTCTGCGACGATCAGCTTGCGATGATTGGCTTTGAAGTTGAGCAGCGCGAGCCAGCTGCGCAGGGTGATGCGCGAGCCGCCGGACGCGAACGGGTTGAGCGCGGCGCCGCCTTCGGCCGAATTGTCCCACCATTGCAGGAACATCCGCCAGAACGACGAATACAGCGGATTCGAGTCGCGCAGCCGCTCAAGATCCGTGAAGACGACGTCCACGCCCGCGCTGCGCAACTCCTCGAGCAGTGGGGAGCGCGCACCGCCGTAGACTGTGTTGATCGGATCGGTGATAAGCAGCGCTGAGAACGATGGCGCTGCTTTCTTACGCGCTAGCAGATGATCGGCAAGTTCGCGGCTCAAGCGCCGGTGCACGTCGCTTTGACCCATCATGTCGTTGATCAGGAAGAAATCCGCGACGACGAACGAGTCTGCTTCATCGATGATGCGGAATGCTTCGTCGAAGATTCGCTGCTCGTGCTGAACGCCGCCCTGTGGGCTGCGATAGGTGAGATCATAGAAGAATGCGACCTCGCGGGCGGGCGCGGCGACGGCGAGATCCGTCCCTGCAGGCATCGGTTTGCTCGATTGCCATACGCCGACGCCGGCCCACCAAAGGAACAATCCACCGGCGACCCACCGTTTGCGAAAGCGACGGCGTCCGGACGCGGATTTATCGAACGTCATGTTCAGTCCTGGGAGAGATTGGCTATGCGGGGCGGCGAAAATCGCGCACTCGCAGATTAAATGTCGAAGCTTTCTTGCGCCCGCGCTTGGGCGCGAGACGCGCTTTCAGTCCGGGCGGTTCACCTAGGACTGGCAAAAACCTGGGCCCAATAGACGCCTGCACTGCTCTTTGGATCGACCGCATACGCGACGCCCATCTCGCTGTACTGCGGTCCCATAAGATTCGCGCAGTGCCCTGGGCTGTCGATCCAGCCGCGAACGGCAGTGGACGCGTCCGGTGAGCCCGCGGCGATGTTTTCGGCCACGCTTTGCCAACGATACCCCGCCCGAGCGACGCGGTCCGCGGGCATGCCGCTATCGGAGCCGCGATGCTCAAAAAGGCTGTGCGCCGCCATGTCCCGTGCGTGGACGCGCGCGGCCCGTTCAAGGAGCGGCGAGAGTTTCAGCGGCGCCGCGGCGCGGAACAAGCGCGCTCCGCATTTGCGCGGGGAGGAACGCGCCTGATTGACGAGTTGCAGGACTTGACGGCTGACGACGGCGGCGTCCTTGTCGGATGGTCCGGTGAAAGGCTCCGCGACGACGATCGAGACGACGTCGCCGCTTTCGTACACGCCAATGTCTTTGAACGAGGCGTTCAGGATCACCTCGCAATAATTCTCGGTCAGAATGTCGCGCAGGGCGGCTTCGTCGCGCGCGCCGGCGATGCGCATCGATGCGGAATTGACCATGTGGTAGCCATCGCGCGTGAAGGCGTCCTTGAGCCTGCCGCCCAGCGACCATTGTTTTGCGGCCGCATCCAGGCCGCGGCTGGCGTGCAGCGGCGCAACCGTTCCTGGCGCGCCTTTGCAGCCATGTTTGCGCACTGCGTTTACAACATCCGCGGTCGATGCGGATGCAATGAGCGGGGCAAGCAGGCTGCACAAACCAAGCAGGCGAGTGAGCGCGTTCATGGCTGGTGACGGCGACTGGTGAATAGGAACGGGACGCACGCGCCCCGCGCCCGCGCGTATCAGTTTACCGGGCGCGACGTGCGTCGCGATGGAGCGCTTCGCGGACGAGCTTACCGGCGCGCAGCGGAGCCTGCAGTTGTTCGAACGTGCATTGTCGCGGCGCCTTGTCGGGACGCCAGCGGACGAATTTCGCGCCGTGTCTGAAGCGATCACCCGAGACATGATCGTAGCGCACTTCAGCGACGAGCGTCGGTTTGAGCGGCTCCCAGTCACTCGAGCGGGCCGTACTCCAGCGGCTCGGCGCGCCTGGCGCACTCCCTGTAAAGCCGGGGCGCTCGATGAGTTTTTCAAGTTGCTTCGTGAGTGCGGGGCGATCCCTTGTCGCGATGGAAGAAACGAAACCGACGTGATGCAGCTTGCCTTGCGTATCGTACAGTCCGAGCAGCAAAGAGCCGACCTGATCGCCGTCGCTCTCGTACCGGAATCCGCCGACGACGCAATCAGCGGTGCGCATACGCTTCACCTTTAGCATGGCGCGCTCGCCTGATGCATACGGTCCATCGATGCGTTTGGCGACTACGCCGTCCAACGCCCCGCCGGCGCTATCGAGCCAGCGTTGCGCTTCTTTGCGTGAACGAGTGTAGGGGCTCAGCCGCAATAAGCCGGGCGAGCGCAGCGAACTGAAGAATGCCTCAAGCGCCCCGCGACGCTCGCATAGCGGCGCATCGAGCAGACTTCGTCCGTCTCCATCGAGCAGGCAATCGAACAGGATCAGCACGGCCGGCGTCTGGTTGGCGAGTCTGCGCACCCGACTTTCCGCGGGATGTAGTCTCAGCTGAAGCGCGTCGAACGACAATGAGTCGCCGACCGGGATGGCCAGTTCGCCGTCGACCACGAAGCGACGGACCGGCAGCGCCAGCAGGGCCGAGACGACCTCCGGAAAGAATCTGGAAAGCGGTTTGCCTGATTTCGCTCGCAGCTCGAGCGCACCGTCGTTGCGAAACACAAGACAGCGAAAGCCGTCCCATTTCGGTTCGAACTGCCAACCCTCGCCGGCAGGAAGAGAGTCGACCAGCTTCGCTTCCATGGGGGGCGTATCGGGTTTAACCGCGAGCGGCGCCTCTTGCGAAGAACGGCGCGCGGAGGAGGATGCAGCTGCGGCTTTTTGCGCCATGATCAAGAAGCGCTGTGCGCAGCCGCAGCGCGCGCGCGAGCCGTTTTGCTCGGCTCTGCGCGTTGCGGGCTTGCCACGTTGCGGATTGCGGGCGACAACGGCCGCTCGCCCTCGCAATAGTCTTCCCAGGCGTTGCTCTTCGCGATCAGCGCCGGCGCTGTTCGCAATGTGTATCGGTTCGGATCCAGGCCCACCCTCACCTGGGACCAGGCGATCGGCATTGACACAGGCGCCCCGTTGCGAGCGCGCGGCGAGAGCGGCGCCACGGCCGTCGACATGCGATCGTTGCGCAGATAATCGAGGAAAATGCGGCCAGTGCGCAGTCTCTTCGCCATGTTCAGCACGTAGCGATCGGGACTGTCTTTGGCCATTTGCACGCACACGGCTTGCGCGAACGCCTTCGCTTCGGGCCAGTTGAGCTTGCCGCGCTTCGGCTGGGCGAGCGGCGTGACGACGTGGAGGCCTTTACCCCCTGTGGTCTTGCAGAACGTCGCGAGTCCCAGGCCTTCAAGCCGCTCCTTCATTTCCCTCGCGGCGGCAATTACGGCCTCGAAGCCCACGTCAGGCGCGGGATCGAGATCGAAAACGAGGCGTCCCGGGACGTCCCGCTGCCCCGGCTCGCAGTTCCACGGGTGCAATTCGACGACGGCGCTCTGTGCCGCCGCCGCAAGCGCCTCGACGCGGTCGATCTGCACGTACGGTTTGCTGTCGCCCGAGACGTGCGTCAGCGTCATGAGGCTCGAGATGCCGGGCATGGCGTGTCGCTGGAAGAAGCGCTCGCGGTCGATTCCGTCCGGCGCACGGATGATGGAACAAGGACGGCCCTGAATGTGCTGCATCAGCCATTCGCCGACCGCCTCGAAGTAACGCGCCAGCTCAAGTTTGCTGATTCCCGGACCAGCGCTCGTCGGCGGCCACAGCTCTTTGTCGGGTCTGGAGATCGGGACGCCCATCACAACGCTGGCGTCGGCGAAGGCTGCGGGGCGTCTGGCGCTGGATGCTGGCGCGCGCGTGCGGGCCGGCGAAGCGCCTCGGCGCTTGGAGACAGAGTTGCTTTCGCGCGCCGCCTTGGGCTGCGCCAGCTTCACTCGCTGCGGTCGGGCAGGCGTCTCGGCCTGCACTTCGGACGCGGGTTTGTCCTCGCGCAGCCCTTTGAATGCGGCCTGACGCACATGCCCCGAACTGGTCCAGCCGGCGAATTCGATTTCTGCCACCAGCTCCGGTTTCACCCAACGCACGTCCGCGCCGCCGCGCGGCGCGTTTTTATCGCCCGTAAACGGATTGTCGTCCGTTGTCAGCGCTCTCAGTTTCCGCTCGAGCTGTGCGACTTTGGCGCGGCTGAATCCCGTGCCCACGCGGCCGACGGAGAACAGACGATCTGCATGATAAACGCCGACGAGCAGCGCGCGTAATTGGCCCGCGTGATGCGTCCACCCGCCGATCACCACTTCGTGTCCGCCGCGACACTTGGTTTTCCTCCAGTCGCCCGCTCGCCCTGAGAGGTACGGGGCGTCCAGTCGCTTCGAGATGATGCCTTCGAGACTCATCCGACATGCGGATTTCAACACCGCATCGCCGGCGGCCTCGAAGTGCTCGACGTAGCGGATGCGTGCGTCCGTTCCCAGGTCCTGTTCCGCCAAGAATTCCTTCAGCCGCGCCTTGCGCTCGGACAGCGGCAGTTTGCGTAGGTCGGCGCCCTGCGCATGCAGCAGGTCGAATACGTAATAGATGAGGCCGTCCGTGTCTTCGTCTGCAATCGCCGCCTGCAGGGCTGCGAAGTCAGGCGCGCCGTTGCGGCCGAGCGCAACGATTTCGCCGTCGATGAGGCAATCAGCAAAGCCTCGCGCGCTCGTGGCAATGGCCGCAAATTTCGCGGTCCAGTCGAGGCCTTTACGCGTCTTGAGCGCGGCCTTTGCGTCGGCGACGCGCAGTTGCATGCGGTAGCCGTCGAGTTTCACTTCATGGCACCAGCGCCCGCCGCTTGGCGGGCGGTCGATCAACTTGCACAGCTCGGGTTCTACGAAGTCGGGAGGAACGCTGTTCGCTTTGCGGCTGCGACGCGCGCGCTTGCCGGCGGCGCGCACAGATTTGCGCGCGCGCCCGCGCGCCCGCGCGGGAGAGTCGCTCGCTCGCGCGTCGGACGCCGAGCGCCATACCGCCTCTGGTCGCGACGTCGCATCGAGGAGCATGAAGGGTTTCGGCGCGCGGCCCTTTCCTGCAGCGATGTGCTCCATCGTGCGTCCGGAAGCGACGGAGCGATCAAGCGCCAGCATCTTCGCCGCGGTTTGCTGATCGAGCGCATGTTCGTCGCGGTGTTTAATCAGCAGCCAGTTCGTGCGCTTGCCGCCGTCCCGATTTCCCTTCATGCGCACGATCACCCAATCTCCGTGCAGCCGTTTTCCCTCAAGCCTGAACTTGAGTTCGCCTTTCTCGAGTTGCTCTGCCGCCGGCAGCTCCCCGAGCGGCGTCCACTCGCCTCGGTCCCACAGTTGCACCGTGCCGCCGCCGTACTGCCCGTGAGGTATCGCGCCCTCGAAGTCGCCGTAATCGAGCGGGTGATCTTCGACTTCGACGGCCAGCCGCTTGTCCTCGGGCGCGAGTGAGGGCCCGCGCGTGACCGCCCATGACTTGAACACGCCCCCGAGCTCCAGGCGAAGATCCCAGTGCAGACGCCTGGCCGCGTGCTTCTGGATGACATAGCGCAGGCGCGAGGACGCTGGCACGCGCAGACGACCGCTTGGTTCGGCGGTCCTGGTGAAATCGCGCATGGCGCGGTAGGTTGAAAGCTTTCCAGAGGCCACGCACTTTCCCGCGTGAGTTTTGACGGGAACGCAGCGGCGCTATGCGGCGTTCCCTGACGCTGGAGGTCGCGATGCAGTCCAGATACGGGGCGGCGCTCGCGTGCGCAGGCCTGCTGTCCGGGGCGAATGCAGCGGAGCGCCTCGACATCCGCACCGGTACGTGGGAAATGACGACGACCACGGAAATCTGGCGCGCGCAGGCAGCAAATGATGGGAACACGCAGCAGCGCCCGCACACTGAGGCTCCGAGCCAAACGCAAGCTGCGCGAACCGAAGTGACCCGTGAGTGCATCACTCAGGAAGCGCTGGAGCGCCCATACGAGCCGGCGAGCATCGCCGATTGCGACAAGAAGGTCGTCCAGACCAGTCGCGCTGCTCAGCAAACTAAACTCATCTGCACGGGCGAGCGCAGCGGGAGCGGGCTCCTGCGGTTGAATGTGCGCAATCCCGAGACGATGACGGCTAGCGTCGATCTACGCCTGCGGGAAGGAGAGGACTCGATTGCGATCCACACGCAGATCGTAGGCCAATGGCTCGCGGCTGATTGCGAGGACGGGGACGCCGAGGAGCCGGAGGACGAAGACGCAATACCCCCTGATGAATACGACGAGCCGGAGGATGAGTTCTGAGCTGGCTTTCCGCTGGGCTCAGAGGGAACTTCGCACCTTGTCTGAGGCCGACCGCGCACGCGCAGCCTTGTGCGAGCCCGACAATCTCCTGCGGACTGAATTCGGGCAAAGTATTTCGGCAACGCCGCGCCGGCGCGCGAACGAGCGCGCGAGGCGAAAGCAAGCACTGTTCGCCTCCGCCGCGGTCCGTATACTGCGCGGTCTTTTCCGCGCTCGGACACCGGCATGTGGTTCAAGAATCTCGTCGTTTATCGCCTCCCCGCGGACTGGTCGACGCCGGCGAGTGAACTCGAAGACAAGCTCGTTCAGCGCGCATTGCAGCCGTGCGGTGCGTTCGAGATGCAGAGCCGCGGATGGGTGTACCCGAGCCCCGCGCAGCGCTTTGTTCATACGACCAACGGCCAGCACCTCATTGCGCTGGGCGTCGAGCAAAAGCTGTTGCCGGCCTCCATCATTCGCCAGGCGGCGGCGCAGCGGGCGAAGGAGCTTGAACAAGCGCAGGGTTATCCCGTCGGTCGACGCCAGATGCGCGAGCTGAAGGAGCGCGTGACTGAAGAACTGCGCGGGCGTGCATTGGTCCGGCGCACGGAGACGCGCGCCTGGCTTGACCCGGTCAATGGGTGGCTCGTCGTGGATGCAGCGGGCGCAGCGCGCGCCGAGGCGCTCATCGAGACGCTGCGCGATACGCTCGGCTCGCTGGCCGTTCAGTTCCTGGAGACGGAACGTTCGCCTGCGACGTCGATGGCCTCCTGGGTGATGCTTGGAGACGCCCCGCTGCAATTCTCGATCGACCAGGATCTTGAGCTGCGGGCCGCCGACAAGAGTCCGACGACGATCCGGTATGCGGGCTATCCGATCGAAGGCAAGGAGATTCGCGGTCACATCCAATCAGGGATGTACACGTCGCGGCTCGGTCTCACCTGGCGGGATCGCATCGCGTTCGTCCTGACCGAGAAACTGCAGATCAAGAAGCTGCAGTTTCTCGAGGTCAGCAAAGAAAAGCCGCAGGAGGGCGTCGAACTCGACGCGACTGAGCAATTCGACCTCGATTTCACGCTGATGACGGGCGAACTCGCCAGGCTGCTTACGGAGCTGAGTGAAGCGCTTGGCGGTCAGATTGCGCGGCAGGCGGCCGCCGCCTGACGTCCGCTCTCGACCGGTGCGGCTGGATCGGTGCGGCTGGTATGAGTGACTAGTCCGGCGTCAGCGGTTGTCCGGCCCAGCGAAGAATCGCAAGGTAGACGTCCTGCTCTCGCGGGACCTTTTTCATGAGCTCGAGCAGCTCTGCAGAGAACTTGTCGCGTTCGACTTGCGCAGCCACGATCGCACCGGCGGTGCGGTTCCTATAGCCGAGCGCGTCGATGCGTTGCTCGATCTCGTTCGCGCTTGCAGAGCCAGGCGCCGCGAATTGCTGTGCGAGGCCAAGGCCCAGCCCTTCCGCAATGTAAGTATCGCCTCGCTCCAGAGCCTGAGCGATGCGTTCGCAAACGGCGCGGCGCTCGGGCTCACGCGCGCTCTCGCGCGTGCATGCGGCCGGAATGGGGGAGAAAGCCGGGACGGTGAGAGCCGAAAGCCGCGCGACAACTTCGTTGAGAGCCGTCGCGAGAGGTGCACTGACCTGCTCTCCGGTTCGGGGCGGCGGCGCATTGTGAGTCGCCGTCGTCAAGCGCTGCACGAGAGTCGTCCAGTAGACGTTGAATTCGCGCGCTCGGCTCATCGCCGCGAGAATCTGCGCTTCACCTTGCTCGTCCGCCGTCGTCTGGGCGCGTTTCAATGCGCTCAGCCAAACCACGCCGTTGTCAGGCGCCAGCTTTTTCAGAAGCACCTCCAGCGGCTGCGTTTCGCAGCGGGGCGTTTCGGCGCACAAGCGCAGGTGAAACAACACCGCCTCTGCACGCGTCGGCGCGGCTGCGGTCGCCTGCGCGGCAAGCCGCAGGGCCTGCTCCGGATTGTTCTCGACCGACCAGCTGCGCAGCGCTGCAGCGAGCAAGGCATCGGGGTCTGCGGCAGGCGCGTTGTCCCGCGCAGCGCGCTCGGGGGAGCTTGCGCATCCGGTCATGAGACCGGCTACGGCAACCACGCCCGCCGCAACGACGCCAGCACGCCTCGCGATAGACTCGATTGTCGCAGCGATCCTCATTGCGCGAGTGTAACAACAACAAGACGCCCCGCAGCGGACGAGAGTCTTCGTCGGGCGAGCAGCCTGCGTGCGATGGTCAAAGTGAGCCAAATACTTACCGGCGTTAAGCCGCCGTTGACCGGTGATGGCTGGCCTGCCTGCATTTCGAAGTCGTAACTTGACGAGGTGTCAATCGGCGCAAGTCGCCGTGGGTACAGAGATCCGATGAACGACGCTCCCTCACGCCACAGCCACCGGTCTCGGCTTCTGGTGGGCATTGTTCTGATTGCGCTCGGCGGCGTACTGCTGGCCGCCAATCTGGGTTACGAGCTGCCGTACCGATGGTGGCGCTTCTATCCGTTCGTGTTCATCGTGTTGGGCGTCCTCGGAATTCTCATGCCCAGCCGTCACCTCGACCGCTCGACAGGTGTGTGGCTGCTGGCGACCGGCCTTTACTGCGCAATGGGGGTCTACTATTGGTTCGGTCTGGGTTGGGCGGGCGCATGGCCGGTTTTTGTGATCGCGGCCGGTGCGAGCTTTCTGCTCCACAGGCGTCCTGACGAGGCTAGCCCTCCCCAGGAGGGTCCACGATGAGTTCGGATCCCAGTCCGGTTCGGGGACCTCAAGATGGGCGTCGGCCCGAATTGTTTTCGTACCGGTTCATCGTCGGCGTCATCATCATCGCCCTCGGGGCGTTGCTGCTCGCCGACAATCTCGACCTGATTAATTCGAAATACGTGATTCGGGCGCTTTGGCCTTTGCTGCTCATCGCCGTAGGCGTGGGGATGGTCAGGGGCCCTGATCTGCGGCGCAGGCGCGCATGGGGCTGGGTTCTTATCACTTTCGGCGCTTGGATCTTCCTGGACCGGATTGGTTGGGTGCACGTGAGTTTATGGCACGTGCTTTTCCCTGGACTGCTGTTGTTCGTCGGCGGCTCGCTGGTCTGGCGCGCCGTGTCGGGTCCGACGATCGAGCCCCCGGCGGGACCTGAGCATTCGGAGTTCGTGCGATCCTTCGCCTTCATGTCCGCATGCGAGCTGCGGCCCGTCTCCCGTCCGTTCCGCGGCGCCGATCTCAGCGCCCTGATGGGGGGTCTCAAGCTCGATCTGACCGGCGCGAGAATGGAGGGGGACTGCGCCATGATCGATGTGTTTGCGTTCTGGGGCGGCGTCGAAATCCACGTACCGCCCGACTGGACCGTGACGAGTAAGTTCACGACACTGCTCGGCGGGTACATCGATAAGCGTCGTCCTACGAGCGTCGTTCCCGTC
>DATAFY010000452.1:0-2403 GCA_036257205.1 Steroidobacter sp.
CCTCCGGAGGCAGACCTCGCATCATCGGCGTGAGGAACAGGCCGGGAGCGATGGTCACGACGCGAATACCGCTCTTCGCGAGCTCGCGTGCGATGGGCAGCGTCATGCCGACGATGCCGGCCTTCGACGCCGAATAGGCAGCCTGTCCGATCTGGCCTTCATAGGCTGCGATGGACGCGGTGTTGACGATGACCCCGCGTTCGCCGTCTTCCTTTGCGTCCTGGGTCGCCATGGCTTCTGCAGCGAGGCGGATCATGTTGAACGTGCCCACTAGGTTCACTTGGACGCAGCGCGCGAACGATTCCAGGCGGTGAGGGCCCGCCTTGCCAACCACCCGTTCCGCCGGCCCAATGCCCGCGCAGTTCACGAGCCCGTTGATAGCACCGAACCTTTCACGCGCGGCCTGAACGGCGGCGCGTGCGTCACTTTCACTGGTGACGTCTGTCTTTGCAAACGCGGCTCGACTGCCGAGTTCGGTGGCCAGTGCTTCACCGCGCGCCGCATCGACATCGCAGATCACCACGCGGGCCCCGGCACCGTGGAGCCGACGCACCGTGGCTTCCCCGAGGCCGGAGCTGCCCCCTGTCACCAAGAAAACCGATTCAGAGACCTTCATTGATTGCTGCTCCTGTTGGTGTTGTGTCATTGGGTAGCAGGATGACGTCGGGACTGGGCTCGTCGGCATGCAGTGCCTCTACGAGATCCGCCCGGCGCGTCAGCACCGCACGTTGAGCTGGCGCTCCCAGAGGGATTCGAACCCTCGTACCAGCCTTGAGAGGGCTGTGTCCTAGGCCTCTAGACGATGGGAGCTGCGCGTAACCGGTCAGACGCCGGTAAAATGAGTGCGCTATTATACGGCGCGCTTTTTTTGGCTCAAGCGGCTTGCGCTATTGAACGACACAAATCTTTGCCTCCAATCGGATGCTGAAACCGGCCCACGGGTGGTCACGCGCGATCAGCATCCGATCTCGCGCGCGAACATTTCCGGGAATGCTCTAAAGGTCCTCTATCGCCTGAGAGAGGCGGGCTTTCAGGCGTTTCTGGTGGGCGGCGCGGTGCGTGATCTATTACTCGGCTTGCATCCGAAGGATTTCGACGTCGCGACGAATGCGCATCCAGATCAGGTCAAACAGTTGTTCCGCAACTGCCGGCTGATCGGTCGACGCTTTCACCTGGCTCACGTGCGCTTCGGTTACGAGATCATCGAAGTGGCCACCTTCCGCGCCGCCCATACGCCCATCGATGAGGACAACAGCGTCGATGAAGCCGGGCATCGGGTGCTGGACGAACGCGGGCGGATCCTCCGCGACAACCTTTACGGCACGATTGAGGAGGACGTCTGGCGGCGGGATTTCACGGCCAATGCGCTGTACTACAACATTGCAGACTTTTCGGTGTGGGATTACGTCGGCGGCTTCGAGGATGCGAAAGCAAAGGTCCTGCGCCTGATCGGCGATCCGGAAACGCGCTACCGCGAAGATCCCGTCCGAATGCTGCGAGCCGTACGATTCGCGGCGAAGCTGGGCTTCACGATTCATCCGGACACCGCAGCGCCCATACCCAAGCTGGCGTGGATGCTCGATGCGGTCCCACCGGCGCGGCTGTTCGATGAGGTGAATAAGATGTTCCTTGCGGGCAGCGCCCGCAAAGCGTTCGAGTTGCTGTATCGCCTAGGCCTCCTCGAGCATCTGTTCCCGGACCTTGCGAGAGTGATCCACGAATTTCCCGACAGCCCTGCGTTGCAGGTGCTGCGCATCGGCCTTCAGGGAACGGATGAACGTGTGCTGGCAGAGAAATCCGTCACGCCTACATTTCTGTTTGCCGTGCTGCTTTGGCCGGCGATACAACGCAGTTATATGAGCGAGCCGCCGGCGGAGGGGGGCGAAGTTCAGCATTTGCTCGCGGTCTGCGAGCGCGTCACAGCGCGTCAGCAGGCGCGCGTCGCGATTCCGAAGCGCTTCACGCTGCCGCTGCGGGAGATTGTCGGGCTGCAGCCGCGCTTCGAGCGTCGCGAAGGACGCCGCGCCTTGCGCTTGCTCGATCAGCCGCGCTTTCGCGCCGCCTACGACTTTCTCTTGCTGCGGGCCGCGGCGGGGGAGGTCGCGCCAGGGCTGGCCGAGTGGTGGACCGAAATCCAGACGCTGTCTGCGGAAGGGCGCATCGCTCACGTCGAGCAGCTCTCCGGAGGCGAACCGCGTACGGCGTCGGGAGGGCGGCGACGCAGGCGCAGAAGACGGCGGACGCCGCCGGCGTGAGTTCGATCCATGCATGGACGCCGGCGTACATCGGGGTCGGCAGCAATCTCGATGAGCCCGTCAGTCAGGTCGAAGCCGCTTTTGGCGAGCTGAGCGCGTTGCGTGACTCGCAGCTGATCGCGCGTTCACAGCTCTATCGTTCCGCACC
>DATAFY010000530.1:0-3178 GCA_036257205.1 Steroidobacter sp.
GGAAGACGGCGCGCTCGAGGCGGTCCGTATCTCCACAGGCGAATCGCTGGTCGCCGAACAGTTCGTATTCGCATGCGGTCCCTGGCTGCCGAAACTGTTTCCCAGGCTGTTGGGCCGACGCATCTTTCCAACCCGGCAAGAGGTGTTTTTCTTCGCACCTCCCGCAGGCGATGTGAGATTCTCGCCCGTGCGCCTGCCAGGTTGGGCGGAGTTCAACGAAGGCGATATCTACTACGGGTTTCCGGACCTGGAAGCGCGCGGGTTCAAGATTGCGCACGATCGACACGGTCCAGCGATGGATCCGGACTCAGGCGATCGTGCGTTTTCTCAGGCCGCACTCGCGGATGTTCGCGAGTTCATGCAGCGGCGCTTCCCGGCGCTGGCTGATCGTCCGCTGGTCGAGTCCCGCGTCTGTCAGTACGAGAACAGCTGGAACGGCGATCTGCTGATCGATCGACATCCCGATTGGAACAACGTGTGGCTGGTCGGCGCGGGCTCGGGCCATGGTTTTAAGCATGGTCCTGCGGTGGGACGCTACGCGGCGCGACTGGTCAGCGGCGGGCGCCCCGAGATCACCGCCCGATTCAAGCTGGCGAGCAAGACAAGCCGGCAGCAAAGAGACGTGCACTGATCCGTTCGGGCGAGAGCGGTAAGCTCGCTCAGGTCTCGTCGAGCCGCACAAAGCGGCCGTTCTCGCGATCCTTTCGGACCTGCCCGGCTCGGAACACCTGCCCGCTCATGGCGATGTATACGCCTGGAGGCACGACTTGCACCGCGGCAAACGCCATGCCCAGGTTGAAGGGAGCGTCGCTCTCCTGAAAGCGCGCGGGCGCAAGCGCGCCTGTAAGCACGATCGTCTTGCCGCTCACCCTGGTCAGCGCCTTGGCCGACTCTGTCATCGTATCCGTGCCGTGAGTAACGATAACGCGACTCACGCGCAGGCTCGCAACCTGCTGGCATAGGCGCTCCCGATCCTCCTCGGTCAACTCGAGGCTGTCTTTACGCAGCAGCTCAATCACCTGAAACGGCAGCGTCGCTTGGGCGGTGTGCAATAGTCGCAGCACCGTCGGCTCTCCGACCTGAAAAGCGCTCAGTGCGTCGAAATACACTTTGTCTATCGTGCCGCCGGTAGTAACGACGACGATGGGCTCACGTTCTTTGTTCATTGCAGCATTTATTCGGAAACCTCAGGCGCGGCGCTTGGCGCAGCGCATTCCTGGGCCTCACACACGGCCGACGGGCGGACTGTTTCATTTTCTTTCACGCTGCCTTCACGCTGGAAGCTACAGCCCCTTAACAGCGCACGCCTAGATTAAGTCTTGTGGATCGCCGGAGGAAGGCTGAACCGCAGCCCAAGGCAGACCACATTCGCGCAATGCGTGAAGGACGGGCGCACTGCCCATCAGTCCAAGTTATGAGGAGAACATGCTCATGCGCTCCATTTCATATCCTCGTAGAACCCGCGTTCTGGTCGCCGCCGTCCTCGCATGCGCGGCTTCCGTCGCGTCCGCCCAGACTCCCGACCACCAGCATTACCAGCGCACGGACTCATTCGACGCGCCGTCGCCCTCCGGATCCATTGCGCCGCGACTGCAGAACGTCGGCAAACACGTGTTCCCTGTCACAACCGCCTCGGAGCAGGCGCAACGCTTCATGAGTCAGGGTCTAAATCTCACGTACGGCTTCAACCATGCCGAGGCTGCAAGAGCATTCGCCGAAGCGGCGCGGCTGGATCCAAAGCTTGCGATGGCTTACTGGGGACAGGCGTTGGCGCTCGGACCAAACATCAATGCGGCGATGGCGCCGGAGAACGAAGCGAAGGCCCTCGCCCATCTGCGTAAGGCTCAATCGCTGAGCGCGCACGCTTCGCAGCGAGAACGTGACTACATCGAGGCCCTTACGGCGCGCTATACCGGCAAGCCGGAAGACCGCGCCGCGGCGGACCAGGCCTATGCGGGCGCTATGCGCCTGCTTCACGAAAAGCATCCCGACGATCAGGATGCGGCGACTCTGTACGCCGAATCGCTGATGGATCTTTCCCCCTGGAATTACTGGACGCGCGATGGGCGCCCTCACCAGCGCACGGGCGCCATTATCGCCTCGCTCGACCAAACGCTGAGGGCCAACTCGGAGCACCCCGGCGCGCTTCATTTGTGGATCCATCTGTGGGAAGCAACCAATACGCCCGAGAAAGCGGAAGGAGCGGCGGATCGATTGTTGCCGCTTGCGCCGGCCGCCGGCCATCTCGTGCATATGCCAGGGCACATTTATCAACGTGTCGGGCGTTATATGGACGCAGTGAAGGCGAATCAGCTCGCGATCCTCGCGGATGAGAACTACATCACTCAGTGCCGCGCGCAAGGTCTGTACCCGCTCGGCTACTACCCGCACAACGTACACTTCCTGTGGTTCGCGGCCAGCATGGCGGGCCAGAGCCAGCTCGCGATCGACGCCGCGAAAAAGACGGCGAATAGGATTCCGGAGGCGGCGGTGAAAGAAATGCCCGCCCTACAATCGTTCGTGCTCACGCCCAACTTCGCTTTGGTGCGCTTCGGCAAATGGGAAGAAATCCTTGCCGCGCCCGCCCCGCCGCAGGACACGCTGTTTACGCGCGGCGTGCGTCACTATGCTCGCGGGATGGCTTACATCCGCAAAAAGGACTTCGCCGCTGCGAGCAAGGAAATTGAAGCAACGCGCACCATCGCCGCAGATCCGAAGCTCATCGAGACGCCCTCTTCAATGTCGCTCAATCGCGCCGACTCGGTGTTGCGTATCGCGGTCGAGATTCTCGACGGCGAGTTCGCAGCGGCCCAGGGCGACTACGACAAGGCCGTCGCCCACCTGGACAGAGCCGTGCGCTACCACGATGCGCTCATATATACCGAGCCCGATGACTGGCACCAACCCGCGCGACACAATCTCGGGGCAGTGCTGCTGCAGGCAGGTCGAGCCAAGGAAGCGGAAACCGTCTATTGGGAAGATCTGCGCCGCAATCCTATGAACGGCTGGTCGCTGTTCGGGCTTGCGCAGGCATTGCGCGCTCAGGGAAAAAACGATGAAGCGAAACTGGTCGAGGCGGATTTCAAGGCCGCGTGGAAACACGCCGATATCCAACTCACGGCCTCGCGCTTCTGAGATCACAGGCGGCTCGATCCGTTCGCAGTGCGTCGGCAATTGA
>DATAFY010000567.1:0-6118 GCA_036257205.1 Steroidobacter sp.
CCGTAAACAATCAGAATATGCAGTCCGATCACTGCGACGCAGGAGCGCTGCGCGAGAGAATGTCTGTGCGTCGGGGTGAACCTGCTCTGTCCTATAAACGGGAGAGCCGTTGTTACGGTTCACCGCTGGGCGCGCCGTGCAGCGCCGTCTCGAAACCAGTTCCCGGTAAACTTCACGCATGGTGCGTCGTGACGCGATGAACGCTGGGGCTGTGCTTGGAACAGGGGCGCACATCGCACGCTGCACTTCCTGCGGGTGAGAGTCCCGTCCCAGTAAGCATCGGTGCGCCGGATGGCCTGCACGTGCCCGGTCAGGAGACCGCATAATGCTGCGTGCCGACGGATCGCTGGTAAGCCGTGTGCGGGAAATCCGCGTGGACGGTTTGGAAGGCGGGCCTGCTTCGCTTGCTACCCTTCCGCGGCGCTGGAGGTAAGGTTCTACCAATGAAAGACGTATCCGACCCTGTGAACGCGCTGCTGTCTGACGCGCATGCCCGTCTGAATTCGGCGCGCGAGCGGGATCACATGACCTGGGATGCGATTCTCGCCGACGCGCGCATCTCGCAGAGCCTGCCGCGAGTATGGGCCTGCAGCGATTTCGTTGCGAATAGCTGCTTGCGCCGGCCGGAGCTTCTCGCCGCGCTGATCGCCGACGGCGCCTTGTTTGCGCCCGGCGACTCGGACTGGATCGCGTGTGAGTTGGATGCGCTCGCCTGCGGACAGAGCGACGCTGAGACGATGGAGGCCCTGCGGATTTTTCGTCGCCGCCACATGTTGCGCATCGCATGGCGCGACATCGCCGGCTGGGCGGATCTCGATGAAACGCTGCGCGACCTGTCGGGGCTCGCGGATGCGTGCATTCGGTTTGCGTATGCGCGAACGTACGCGTCGCTCGTCGAGAAGTACGGAACGCCACGCGGTTCACAGAGCGGCGATGCGCAGCCGCTCATGATCCTGGCGATGGGCAAGCTCGGCGGCGGCGAGCTCAATTTTTCCTCGGACATCGACCTGATCCTGCTTTATCCGGAGGAAGGCGAAACCGACGGCGCGCGTTCGATCGACAACGCCGAGTTCTTCCTCAGGCTCGGTCAAAAGGTGGTCCAGTTGCTTGCGACGCCGACGGTGGACGGTTTCGTTTACCGCGTCGATCTGCGCCTGAGGCCCTTCGGCGACAGCGGACGAGTCGCCGTCAGTTTCGGAGCGTTTGAGCACTACCTACAGCAGCATGGCCGCGACTGGGAGCGGTACGCTTATGTGAAAGCCCGGGCGCTGACCGCGACGGAGTTCTTTCCTTCCCTGTACGAAGAGGTGCTCAGACCTTTCGTCTATCGTCGCTACCTCGACTTTAGCGTCTTCGAGTCCTTGCGCGAGATGAAGGCGATGATCGCGCGCGAGGTGGAGCGGCGAGAGTTGCAGGACAACGTGAAGCTCGGGCCCGGAGGCATTCGCGAGATCGAATTTATCGTGCAGGCGTATCAGCTCATACGCGGGGGCGGGGACCGGCGGCTGCAAGCCCGCGAGCTGCGCAGCGTGCTGCCCCTGCTCGTCGGCCAACGACTCCTGCGCAAGGAAGCGGTCGTCGATCTCGATGCGGCTTACCGCTGCCTGCGAGCGGTCGAAAATCGCCTCCAACAGTGGAACGACGAGCAGACGCACCGCTTGCCGGACGATTCCATGGCGCGGGCGCGCCTTGCTTATGCGATGAACGCGCCCGACTGCAGCGCATTCTATGCGGAGCTCGACGTTCATCGTCGACGGGTCGCCCAGCACTTCGCGCAGACGGTGTTCGGCCCTGTGGGCGGTCCCGCGCACGGCGAAGCGACGCTGCAACTTTTTCCGCTCGAGGCGGAGTCCGCGGAGATCATGCGCGCGCTGCGCGCAATGGGACTCCACGATCCGGAGCCGCTGGCCGCGATGCTCGACGACTTGCGGGGCGGCGTTTATCGGCGGCTGGACGATACTGGTCGGCGGCGCGTGCGTGAGCTGTTGCCGCGGCTCCTGCCGGCCATCGCACGAACGCACTCAGGACCCGTGACGCTCGCACGCATTTTGAAGATTCTGGAGCGCATCGGCGGACGCACCGTATATCTCGCGCTGCTGAATGAGAGCGCCGCCGCGCGCGAGCGCCTGGTGCAGTTGTGCGCCCAAAGTCAGTTTCTTGCGAATCAGATTGCGGCCCATCCGCTGCTGCTCGATGAGCTGATCGATGAACGTTTACTCGAGGAAGCGCCCACGCGGCAGCAGTTCGCCTGCGACCTGGCGGGGCGTCGCGCCGCGATGCAAGGCGAGGACCCCGAGCGGCAGGTCGAAATCCTGCGGCAGTTTCAAAGCGCAAGCACATTTCGCGTGGCCGTCGCGGATCTCGCCGCCGGCTTGCCGTTAATGAAGGTGAGCGACCGCTTGACGGATATTGCGGAGCTGATCGTCCAGGAAGCGCTCAGCCTCGCTTGGGCGCAGATCACAGAGCGTCATGGCGAGCCGCGCTGCGAAGGCTCAGACGGTGCTGCGCGAACGGCGAGCATGATCGTGGTCGCCTACGGCAAGCTCGGCGGTCTCGAACTCGGCTATGGGTCCGACCTCGACCTCGTGTTCCTGCACGATTCGAGCGGCGAGGCCCAGCGTACAAATGGGCCGCAGCCGATCGAGAACAGCATGTTTTTCCAGCGGCTGGGACAGCGCCTCGTACACCTTCTCACAGTCCACGCTGCATCGGGACGTCTGTACGAAGTGGATACGCGTCTGCGGCCCGGCGGCAATCGCGGACTGCTGGTGCAGTCTATCGATGCATTTCGCGAATACGAATTCCAGGAAGCGTGGACCTGGGAACATCAATCGCTGTTGCGCGCGCGCGCGGTCGCAGGACCACAGGAACTGCGCGCGCAGTTCGAGGCTGCCCGCGTCGAAGTGCTCCGCAAAGCGGTCAGACGAGAAGGCCTGCGGGACGAGGTGCGCAAGATGCGCGAACGCATGCGCGAGAACCTCTCGAAGGCGAAGCCTGGTCAGTTTGACGTCAAGCAGGACGCAGGCGGCGTGGCCGATCTGGAGTTTCTGGTCCAGTTCTGGATGTTGAAGTGGGCGGAGCGCTACCCCGAGACCGTCACGTTCTCAGACAACATTCGACAACTCGAAACCCTGGCCTCGGGGAATCTCGTTCCTCAGGACCGGGTCGACTTTCTCGTGAATACATATCGAAAGTATCGACAGCGGTTGCACCGGCTCTCGCTCGATGGCGCGGGCAAAGTGGTCAGTGAGGATGAGTTCCATGAGGAACGCCGGGGCGTCATCGCCGTCTGGGATGAAGTGATGGCGCAAGAGCGTTAAGGCGTTGCAGGCCAGCCCGCCGGCGCGAGCGGTCCAGCGTTTATGACGCTCGTCAGCGAACGCCGCCTCGGTCGCCCTATAATGCCCCCGGGCATCCCAAGAGTCGACGCATGAACACCGAAACCGCAGCAAAGCTCATACAGCCGAACGCGAAGAATCAATACACCGTGACGCCGAGCGATCTGCCGCTGTCGTGCCCGATGCCCGGCATGCACCTGTGGAATTCGCACCCACGCGTGTTCCTGCCGATCGAAAAGACGGGCTGGGCGAAATGCGCTTATTGCAGCGCGGAGTACACGCTGAGTCGGTAGCAAGCGGTGAGTGCGCGCGTCTGGTCCTCAGCGCGGGCGCAAGGGAATTTGACCATTCTCGGCGCGCATAGTCGCTCCTCGCCAGTCATCACCAGAAATGCGCACCCTGACCACCACTCCCGCCGCCGACGGCTTTCGCATGCCCGGCGAATACGAGTTCCATACGGGGTGCTGGATGCTGTGGCCCGAGCGGCCCAGCAATTGGCGGTTGGGCGCCAAGCCGGCGCAAGCCGCGTTCGCGGCGGTCGCGACCGCCATAGCCACGGCGGAACCCGTAACCGTCGGCGTCTCGCGCGCGCAGTTCCTGCAAGCGCGCGCGATGCTGCCTGAGGCCGTGCGCGTCGTTGAACTCTCGAGCGACGATGCGTGGATGCGCGACGTCGGACCTACATTCGTCATGAACGCGACGGGCGAGGTGCGCGGCGTCGACTGGATGTTCAACGCCTGGGGCGGCTTGTCTGGCGGACTTTATTTCCCCTGGGACCAGGACGACCTTGTGGCGCGCAAGGTGCTCGAGGCCGAACGCTGCGATCGATATCGCGCGCCGCTCGTCCTGGAGGGCGGCGCCGTTCACGTAGACGGCGAGGGCACGCTGATCACAACCGAGGAGTGCCTGCTCAACCTAAATCGCAACCCGCAGCTCGATAAAGGGCAACTTGAGATTCTGCTGCACGAGTATCTCGGCGCGACCGCAGTGATCTGGCTCGGTAAAGGCGTCGTCGACGACGAAACCAACGGTCACGTGGACAACCTGTGCTGCTTTGCGCGACCCGGCGAGGTCATACTCACGTGGACTGACGACAAGCGCGATCCGCAGCATCGTGCATCGCTCGACGCATACGAGCGGCTGATGGAGGTGCGCGATGCGCGGGGTCGCCGGCTCAAAGTGCACAAGCTGCCTCATCCCGGACCGCTCTTTCGCACGCGCGAAGAGGCTTTGCACATCGATTTCGCGGACGGCGTACGCGCCAGGTCGGCCGGCGAGCGGTTGGCGGCATCGTATGTGAACTTCTATATGGCGAATGGAACGATCGTGGCGCCGCTGCTCGACGTCAAGCGCGACCGCGAGGCGACGCGCGCCCTCCAACGGATCTTCCCGGATCGTCGCATCATCGGCGTTCACGCGCGCGAGATCCTGCTCGGCGGCGGCAATATTCATTGCATTACGCAGCAAAAGCCTGGGTTGACTCCCGGGAAAGCAAGGAGCCGGGCTCGGTCGCGAGCAGGCCGGTGAGCCGCCCAGGCTGCAGGCCGTCGGTCGCTCGGCAACACTCACCAGCGGCTGGCGACTGAGAGCATGAACACGACGTCGGGAGATCTCTCCACCGCGATGTCTTCGCTCACCCCAAGCTCCAGACGCCAGGATTCAAACCGCAGCGCGCCGCCCACCGTAAGAGCTGCTGAGTCGCTCAGGAAGTCGAGCTCGCTATAGAGCGCGCCAGTGTGCGCATCCAGTTGAGCCTTCAATTCCAGCGGCTGAGCAACGCCCCAGCTCAACCCTGCGACGCCGCTCCAGACAATGCTGCGTTGTCGGTCGCGCAGGAGGCCTCCTTCGCCGAGCCAAGTGACGGCAGCTTGCCCATACAGCCGCCAACGCTCAGCGATGGGGTGTTCGCCGGCGAGAATGAGGCTTGCGTCGAGCGCGTCATTCCCGGTGAGCTTCTCCGCGTCTCCGGTCGGAACTTCCAGGCTCAGCCACAGGCTAAGCGGGCGGGCGGCGACCGACGCCAAGGAGTAGCCGAGTTCCACGGCGATGTCGGCGAGGCCGCTCGCGGCCGCACCGAATGAAAACTGGCCAGCGCCGGCTCGGGTGTATTCGATCCGCAGTTGGTCGCGGGGCAGCGCACGCCGCGCGCCTTTGGGCAGGCCGAACAGGTCGTGCCAATCATCGATGAGCCCGTCGAGCGAACCGCCGCTGATGGCAACGTAGGGAATCTCCATCCGCAGAGCAATGCGGTCGCTGAGTGAACGCTGTACCGCGATCCGCACGTCCTTCCTTTCAGCATCGACGATCAGGGCTTCAGCGCCCGAGGTTTGTATGAGCGCAGTGCTCGACCAATCGAAAGTAATCGCTGCTGACCACTCTCGATCCGCTGCAATGGCGGCGGGTCTCGCCGCAGGCAGTCCGAACCCGGCAAGCAGCGGGTTATGATCGCGAGTCAGGAAAGGGTCTGCCTGAGCCTGCGTGGCGAGCAGCATCGCAACTGAGATCGCGAACGTTAACAGGTCCAATCTCATGAGCGCTCCGCAACGCCATCGAGCGACAGCTCGCTCGTCGCCAGCTATTCGCGGACAGGCTGGGTAGATTTTCCGAACCGCGGCGCGGCGCAACGAAACGGGCGTCAGCGGCGGCTCAATGCCGCCGCATGCGCAAAATGCAAGCGCGACCGCCGAGCCCGCTTTTCGAGTGGGTGCAGGCACAAACGCGTTGCCGGCGATCATCCGCTGGAAATCGCGTTTTGATGCGGCGGACAGCGTGACGAGAAT
>DATAFY010000026.1:0-7029 GCA_036257205.1 Steroidobacter sp.
CGAGCCCAAGCCCCCACCTGGCGGTGAAGTCGTAGCGGTTCCACAACGAAAAGGTGTGTCGGGGCGTGATCGGAATGGTTGCGCCATCAACGGTTCCTCCTTCGGCTTCGGCATCCTGATACGCATAGCCCCCCGCGATGCGCCAGGCCTTCGCGACAAGGCCGCTCGCCTCGATCTCCAATCCATCCGTTTGCTGCCCCGTTTGCACGGTTGTGCCTGACGAACTGCCCTGGACGACGGCATTGGAGCGGTCGAGTCGGAACGCTGCAGCGGTGATCGCGAGATTCTGCAGTGCGTCCCACTTCAGGCCGAGTTCGTGATTCTTAAATTCGTCAGGCTCAAGCGTGCGCGAAGTCACGGTCAGCGATGAGAACTGATCGCCGGAGCTGGGCAGATAGGAAACGCTGTAACTCGCATACAACGATACGGGTTCGATCGGCTTATAGATCAGGCCGAGCCTTGGCGAGACCAGACCGTCTTCGCGGGTCAGCCGCTCGCCCGTGCGGTGATTGTCTAAATCCACGCTGAAGTCGTCGTAGCGCAACCCGAGCACAGCCTGCCAGGCGCTGGAGAATTCGATCTGATCCTGCATGTAGACGGCGAGCACCTCCGCCTTCACGTCGTTGTCCGGGTCGGTTGTGCTCTGTCGAAAAACGATCGGAACGGAGATCGTCGGAGCGGACGCCGGCGTTGGAGAAGAGGTTGAGATGTCGTCGAAATAGCCGGTGTTGCGAAAGTTGTCGCTACGCTGGCGGCCGAGTTCCACCCCGGCAAGCAGGGTATGCCGCAAGCCGCCGAGTTCAGTGCGCCAGATGACGTCCGTCTGATTGAACGCGTTGTCGCGCTCGTTAGCTGAGTTATACGCCGCGATGAGGACGACTCCGGTGATCGGGTCGACGGGACCCCCTGCATAGACGTTCTGATAGAACTTATCGTACTCGGCGAAACGCGTACGATTGCGGATGGTGAGGCCGCCCGCTGTTTCGTGCTCGACGAACGCCGAAACCGCGTTGACCTGAGCATCCGAGCGGCTGAGCTTCGGATCGCCGAAAAACGTGTCTGGGTCGGTGCGCAGCGGGCGTCCGTTCAACGACGGCACGCCCCGATCCGCCGTGCGCTCGTCCCTGAGATGTTCGTAGCCGACCTGAACGAGCGTGTTGTCGCCGAGCGCGATCGCCGCCGTCGGATTCACGCCATAGCGCTTGAGTTCGACGAAATCGCGATAGCTTTCGGAATCTTCGTAGAGCGCGCTGACGCGTGCAGCAAGTTGTTCCGTAAGACCGCCGCCGAGATCGAGCGTGGTCCGAGCCTTATTGAAAGAGCCGCCTTGAATGGTGAAAGCGCGCACCTGATCCCAATCGGCCTGCTTGCTCACGCGGTTAACCACGCCGCCGCCGCCGCCGCGTCCGAAGATCATCGCGTTCGGTCCCTTCAGCACTTCTAGACGCTCGAGGTTGTAGACGTCGCGGAAGTGCTGCGCGTCGTCTCGGACGCCGTCGACGAAAAAATCGGCCGTTGTGTTATTCCCGCGTATGGTCGCCTGATCGCGATTGCCTTCGCCTTGTCCCATGACCACGCCCGGGACATATCGGACCGCTTCAGCGATGCTTTGAACCGATCGGTCGGCCATCTGTTCGCCGGTCACGACGGTCACTGACTGCGGGATGTCGCGCAGCGCCGTGTTCGTACGCGTCGCAGAACTCGTGCGCTTCACCCGGTAGTCCTCAGCTTCAGGCGCATCGGCTTGCACGCGGATGCGGGGAAGCGTCGTCGGAGCATTTTCTCCATCCGAGTCGTTTGCGCCGAGGACGGCCAGCGGAGCGCTGACTAAAACTGTAGCGGTGACACAAGCCACTGATTTGGCGATCAAACTGCGCGGTCCGCAGGACAGGGTGATCGGGTGTGCGGAGTTCATTGAGGTCTCTTTTTGCGGGGAGGACAGTCATCAAGATGATAATAGGTAACAAACGGAAATGATAGTGATTCGCAATAACAGGATCGGGCCAGCACCTCCCGGCGTTGCGATCGGGTCCGCGTGCGAGACCTCGCCCCATGCCGCTCTACCAGTACCACTCCTTGCTCAGCCCTGAACTCACTGGCTGGAGGATGGCGGGCGCTGGCGGTTTCCGTCTGGCGCCGGATGGGGCTGTCGAAAGCTACGGCGGCCCCGGATTGCTCTGGTACGAAGTGCAGATCTACGAGAACTTCATACTCAGAGTCGAATGGCGTCTGATGCGCGGTGATGACAACTCAGGCGTGTTCCTTCGCTGCCCGCCGCTGCAGGAGGACCTGGCCCCGGCCTTCGCTCGGGCATACGAAATTCAAATCGACGATCGCGGCTACGACCCGGAGAAGGACGTGTGTCGCAGTGCGTTGCACATTACGGGGGCGATCTACAGACTCGCGCCTGCGAAAATCGTGGCATCGCGCGGAGTCGCGCTCTGGAACGAGTTTGAAATCACCGCTCGTGGAGGACTCATCGATGTGAGGCTCAATGGCGAGGAAGTCTCAAGTCTCACGAACGCAGATCGCGAACCGCGGGGTCATATCGCGCTTCAGGCCCATCATGAAGGCTCGCACGTGCAGTTTCGTAATCTTCAGATCAGAAGACTCGAAGACTGATGGAGCCGCCAACGGTTCCCGGGCATTGTGGCCGCCCGCAAAGCGGTAGGTCGCGTCTCGGTTCATTGCTCTGACTCCGGATCTGGACTACGCGTGGGGCGCCGCGTGCGATGAAAAATGCGGCGGGGGCTCGTAGACTGCCCGCATCGCCGCTCCGGCGAGCACACTGCAGGCGCGAGGCGCGATCGGGCGCACGAGGTCCAGCTCGGAAAGGATCGACGCCCGCGGCCTGAGCGCCGGCTGCGCGAACGTTGCAGGAGAAGCCGCCGTGGATGAATTCACGATTTATCACAATCCCAGATGCAGCAAGAGCCGAGCGACGCTCGCACTCCTGGAGGAGCACGGCGCGAAGCTGACGATCATCGAGTATCTGAAAGCAGCACCCTCGGCTGCGGAGCTGCGAGAAGTCCTGCGCAAGCTCGGTATGAAAGCCGAGGAACTCGTGCGCAAGGGCGAGGATGTGTACAAAGCGATGTACGCCGGCAAAACGCTGACCGAAGCGCAATGGATCGACGCGATGGTCAAGGACCCGATCCTCATTGAGCGCCCGATCGTGATCAAAGACGCGCGCGCGGCGCTCGGCCGGCCGCCCGAGAACGTCCGCAAGCTCCTGAAATGAACTTGCGGTCTGCAAGCGCATAGCGGATGCGCAGAAGCGCTTCACGCGCGAACTGTCGCCCGCGCCAGACGTCTCCACCGAGATCCATCGCTTCCTACCCGCCACCCGTCGCCGCAAGCATGCGCCCGATCTTTCGCGCGGAGCTCGTCAACCGGATCTTCGGCGATCCAGGCGTCTATATAGATCTGAAGTTCTTGCGCCGTGCGTTATTGTTCGACATCGGCGATGTGACCGCGCTTTCGACGCGCCAACTCCTTCACATCAGCGATGTATTCGTCTCACACACGCACATGGATCACTTTGCAGGTTTCGATCACCTGCTGCGTGTGTGCCTCGGACGAGACACGGGTGTGCGCATGTACGGACCGCAGCGATTCCTGGACCAGCTCGAACACAAGCTGGCGGCCTATACATGGAACCTGGTCGACAGGTATCAAACGGACTTCGTCGTTACGGGCCACGAGCTGCTCGAGTCCGGCCGCATGAAGCGCGCCGCCTTCCGCAGCAAGCGGCGCTTCGAGCGGGAGCCGCTCACGGACGGCGTTGCGGACAAAGGAGTGCTGCTCGAGGATCCCCAGTTCAAAGTGCGGGCCAAAGCGTTCGATCACCACGGGATTGCTTCACTGGCGTTTCGCTTCGAGGAAGCCGTGCACATCAACGTGTGGAAAAGTCGTCTCGAAGAGCTGGGCTTACCCACGGGGCCTTGGTTGACCGAGCTCAAGAGAAGGGTGCGTGCGGGCGAACCCGATGGTGCGCCGATGGTCGTGCGATGGCGCACGCGAGAAGGATCGCGCGAGATGACGTTTCCGTTGGGCGAACTCAGGCGCAAGGTGCTCGATTTTACGCGTGGTCAAAGCGTGTGTTATGTCACGGATGTGGCAGGTCACGAGCAGAATACGCAGGCGCTGGTCGAGTTCCTCGAGGACGCCGATCTCGTCTTCATCGAAGCTGTGTTCCTCGATGAGGATCGCGAGCATGCGCAGCGCAAGGCCCACCTCACGGCGCGTCAGGCGGGATGCATCGCTCGGGCCGCTCGAGCGAGAATGGCTGTCCCATTTCACTTCTCGCCGCGCTATCTTAGCCGTGAAGACGAATTGCGTCGCGAATTCGAAGAAGCCCGGCGTTCGTAGCCTCAGGCCTGTTCAGATCTGTTTATACGGAACGAAAAGAAACGAAAAGATGAGTGAGAGCATCGTAAAACTACTTCTGCGGGTTGCGCTCGGAGTGCTGATCCTGCTGCACGGGATCGCGAAGCTGAAAGGCGGCATTGCGGGAATCGTGAGTATGACGGTCGCCGCCGGCTTGCCCGCGTTCGTCGCTTACGGCGTATATATCGGCGAAGTGCTCGCGCCGTTGCTGGTGATCCTCGGCTGGCATTCCCGTCTCGGCGCCGTGCTCATTGCCGTGAACATGCTGTTCGCGTTTGCGCTTGCGCATAGAGCTCAGCTGTTCGCGCTCGGGACGACCGGCGGATGGGCTCTGGAGCTTCAGGGCATGTTTCTAGTGGCGGCGATTGCAGCAGCGGTCCTTGGGCCGGGTCGGTTCAGTCTTAACGGCAAGTAGCGACGCCGCCGAAGCGTTTTGAAGCCCGGCGGCCCGCGCCGCCAGGCTTTCATTCTAGCCTGCGTTTCCTCAGACTCCGGCGACCCGTGGTTGCGGACGGAGTGTGTCGGAATGCGCGTCAAGCTCGTCTTCGCCTTGCTAGCGACCGGCAGTATGTCCTGCGCGGCGCTGTCCAAACCGGCCTCGCCGGACGTTTCCCCGGAACTGCATCTACTGTTCGACGAGTACTTCGAACGCTCGCTGCAGATGAATCCCGTGCAAGCGACGTTCATCGGCGATCATCGATATGACGATCGGCTGACCAACGATATTTCGCCCGCGTTCGTCAGAGAGGCAGTTGCGGTCGAGCGACGATTCCTCCAGGCCGCCTCGGAGTTCGAGGAGCGCGACCTGACGGACGCCGATCGTTTGAGCCTAGAGATTTTCGTGCGAGAGCGTCGTACCGCGCTCGCTGCGGCCGAATTCCCGAGCGAATTGTTGCCCGTCAATCAATTCCAGAGTCTCCCGGCGCGGATGCCGGTGCTTGGGTCGGGCGTGAGCGCACAGCCGTTCGCAACGGCGCAGGACTACGACCGGTTTCTCGCACGCATGCGCGAATATGTGGTCTGGTCCGATCAAGCGATCGCCAACATGCGTGAAGGCGTCCGCAAGGGCGTCCTCAATCCGCGAGTGCTGATGGAGAAGACGCTGCCGCAGCTGGCCAGCGTGATCAGCGACACGCCGGAGAACAGTGTGTTCTGGCGGCCGCTCACGAAATTTCCCGATTCGATGGCGGCCGCCGAGCGCGAACGCATCCAGAGCGCTTATCGCAACGCCATTACGCAGGAAATCGACCCGGCGTATCGACGGCTCCATGACTTCATTCGCGACGAGTATCTAAAGGCGGCGCGCGCCAGCGTGGCGTGCTCCGATCTGCCCGACGGGCGCAGGTGGTACGCCTTCCTGGCGCGCTACTACACCACCACCGATCTGAGCCCGCAGGCGATTCACCAGATGGGGCTGGAGGAAGTCGCGCGCATTCGCGCCGAGATGGAGCGGGTGAAATCTCAAGTCGGTTTCAAGGGCGATCTCGCCGCCTTCTTCAAATCTATCCAGGAAGACCAGCGTTTCTACTACACGGACGAAGCCGCGCTGCTGCAGGGTTATCGCGATCTCAAATCGAAAATCGACGAGCGTTTGCCGAAGCTGTTCTCGGACTTCCCGAAAGCCGACTATGAGGTGCGTCCAGTGGAAGCGTTCCGCGCCGCCTCAGCGGCGAGCGGGTCCTATCAAAAGCCCTCCGCCGACGGTTCGCGGCCGGGGATCTTTTACGTCAACACGTACAACCTAAAAGCACTGCCCAAGTTCGGAATGGAGACGCTTTCGCTGCACGAAGCGGCGCCGGGCCACCACTTTCAGCTCGCGATCCAGCAGGAACTCGAAGATCTGCCCCGCTTCCGGCGTTTCGGCGCCGACTACGTCGCCTACGTCGAAGGCTGGGCGCTCTACGCCGAGTCCCTGGGCCCCGAACTCGGAATGTTCACCGATCCATACCAGTATTTCGGCAGGCTGGGCCATGAAATGCTGCGCGCGATGCGTCTTGTGGTCGACACCGGCCTGCACACTAACCACTGGACGCGTGAGCAGGCGATCCGCTACATGCTCGAGAACTCCTCGATGACGACAAGCGCCGTCACCGCAGAGGTCGAGCGCTACATCGCCGTCCCCGGTCAGGCGCTCGGGTACAAGGTCGGACAGACCCGGATCCGGCGGCTGCGCGAGAAGGGGGAAAAAGCGCTCGGACCGACGTTCGATGTGCGCGAGTTCCACAGCGAGGTGTTGCGCGACGGCGCGCTGCCGATCGACGTGCTCGAGAAAAAAATCGAGCGTTGGATTCAAAAGAAGCGGCTGGCGCAGGGCGGATAGCGGATGGGCGCACGGCGGATGCGTCAGTACCGCAACACGCACTTATTTAGCGCCAGTGAATCGCCCGCGAAGCCTACGCCGCGGAGCGCCGCGGCGGGGCAATTGCTCTGTGAACAGTACATCGAAAAGAGTGCTCGTGATGAGTTCTACTCACTCATCACGAGTCACCCGCCAGCCTTACCCGTATCTCGCCAATTCCAGCTTCGCTATTGCTGCCCGGTGCACTTCGTCCGGACCATCAGCGAGGCGCAAGGTGCGTTGGTCAGCCCAAAGATGCGCGAGCGGGAAATCATCGCTTACGCCGGCGCCGCCGTGCGCCT
>DATAFY010000043.1:0-3054 GCA_036257205.1 Steroidobacter sp.
AGGATGACGGCGGGAGCGACCAGCGTCCCGGAGGATGTATCGAAGTAACGACCCGCTTTCAGAACGATTGGCGTCGCGGGCAAGGCGACGCCCGGTGAAGCAACGGCGAAAGCGGCAATGATGTAGCGCCAGAACTTAGGCATAGGCCATTCTCATAGTGAAGAGCACCAAGCAGAATGTGTCGCCGCTTGTGCTGAAGAAGCCCCCCTTTAGGAGGGGGTGGTTGTATTCAGCAGATGAGTCTGGCTTCGCGTGCGCGCGCGATGGCCTGCGTGCGACTGCTCACGTACAACTTCGAGAAGATATTCTTGATGTGCCACTTGACGCTCGTCCGTGCGATGAGCAACTCATCAGCAATTTCCTGGTTGCTCATGCCCTCGGTGACGAGTCGCAAAATCTCCAGCTCGCGGCGGGTCAGAGGATCGGCAAGCTCCTGTGCGCCCGGTGCGCCGGCCTCCGGCGACTCGGCGCCGACGCTGGGTACGGTCCGGCGTGCATTCGACAGTTCCAGCAGCTGTCGTGCGTACGCAGCGGTCGGATCCCGCTCGCCGCCGCGCTTGAACTGAGTCTCGCGCACTTCGCAATACTGTTTTAGCAGCAGCTGCATTTCCTCGCCGAGATCGCAGATACAGCGGCCGAGTCCCAGCCGTGCACCGATCTGGAGCATCTCCCGCAGGGTGCGCATGGCGTCCTCACTGCGGTTCTGCGCAGCGTGGGCGAGCGCGATCAAAGCAGTGTGCCGTGCTTGAGAAATCTCCCGCCCCGAGCGTCGGCTCCACTGCAGCAGGAAGCGGAACCAATTCAGCGCTGCGCCGTAATTCTGAGCGGCGAAGTGATAGCTTCCGAGCGCAAGATAGAGCGGCTCCTCCGCCGCGCTCAAGGGCAGTTGCCACGGCGGACCGGAACTTGAGACCGGCATGCCGCGGTTGACCAGCATGGCGTGCGCGGCCTGCAGCTGATGTGAACGCGCCAGCGCGCATACCTGCATGGCGAACAGCTGGTTCGCGACCTCGCTGCTCTCCCAATGGATCCCCGCGTTCGTGATCTGCAGCAGGTGATCTGTCTGCGAGGCGGCGTCCAGCGTTCTGGCTTCAATCCTCGCGGCCAGCAGCCTGCCGCGGAGAATCACTTCCGGATTGTTTCGCTGCTTGTTCAGCGCGTCGGCGACGCGCAGCCGCTCGTAGGCCTCATCGATCCGATTCTGCTCATAGTCGATCTCGGCGAGGATCAGATGAGCGAAGCCGGTCTGGGGAATGGGACCGGCCTTCCGGGTTGAGAAGCGCTCGACGACTTCCTCGCACAGACGCCGGCTGTCCGCGAGGCGGCCCTGCTGCAAGCGGACGTCCGCCATGGAGGACAGCACTTCCGCCATGATAAAGAAGTGGCCCGCGGCTTCGGCCTGGGCGCGCGCTTCGAGCATCGCGACATAAGCCAGCTCGAGCTCGTTGCGCCGCAAATGCGCCAGGCCGAGTGAGGTGTCGGCGATCGCCCGCTCCATATTCCAGTTGGCGCCCAGGCGCTCGCGAATGTCGCGGATCCGAGAGAGGTTGTCCTTGTGCGGAAGCAGTTGCCGTTCGAGTTCGATGATGGCTAGCTCAAGGGAGGGCCGGTCTTTCGGCGAGATCTCCCCGTGCGAGGCGTCGGTCTCGCCGTCGAGAATGGCCTGCACTTTGGCGATCAAGCCTTGCGCCTTGTCGAAATGCCGGCAGCAGAGATATGCCCAGATGACCGTCAGCGTTGCGCTGACGCCGGCGCGCAGGATGGCGTCGGGCGGCATTTGATCCAGCCATCCCACGAGCATGTTGAGTTGGCTGTAATGCATTGATTGGCGTGCCGCCGCATCCAGGAGCGCAGCAATCTGCTCTTGATCGTTCGCCGCAAGCGCGTGCTGCATGGCTTCCATGGGCAATCTATTCGCCTGGAACCAGCGGCTGGCCTTGCGGTGGATGGCGTTGAGGTCGTATTTGCGTTCGCGTTGCAGCTTGGCCGCCAGGAACTCGGCGAATAGCATGTGGTAGCGATACCACTGCCGATTCGCGTCGAGTGGGACAAGAAAGAGATTTTCGCGTTCGAGCTGGCCGATGATCTGATGGGCGTTCTCATTGCCGGTGATTCTCTGACACAGCTCCGCCGTGAAGCGCTTGAGCGGCGCAGTCTGCAGCAGGAACGAGGAGACCTCCTCGCTTTGGCCGCTCAGGACCGCGCCCGCCAGGTACTCGAACAGCATGGCGTTGCTGCCTGAGATTTTCCGATCGAGCGTCATGCCGTGGTCGGATTTGCCAATCGAAGACGCGAACAGTTGGATGCCCGCAATCCAGCCTTCGGTTTTCTCGGCGAGCGAATTCACCGCGTTCTCATCGAGCCGGTAACCACGAACCTCCTTCAGCAGGTGCAGCGTCTCGGCGGCAGTGAACCGCAGGACGGCCGCATCGATGAGCTGCGTGCGGGTTGGGTCGGCGAGGCGCTCGAACTCCCACGGCAGCGGCTCGCGGCTGGCGAAGACGCATCGCACGTGCGGGGGCGCATTATTGACGAAGAAGCGCAGGCACTCCTGCGCGATCGGGTCGATGATGTTGTGAAGGTCGTCGATGATCAGCACCACCGGCTCGTTCCACTGTTCCAGCGCCCGGATCAGCGCCGAGATGAGCCGGATTTCGGCGCCGCCCTTCAGGCGCTCGAAATGAGGGGCCATGCGCTCGTTGATGGCGGGATTGATCTGACCGAACGCCGCCGATAGATAGGCCAACGCCAGCTCGACGTGGCTGTCGCTGCGATCGAAGCTCAGCCACGCTACATGCTCGCCTCGGCGCTGCACCACTTCGGCGATCTGCTGCAGGAGCGTCGTCTTGCCGTACCCCGCGGGCGCGCGCACCAGGGTGAGCTGCGGGAGGCGACCCTCGTGCACGCGTTCCAGCAATCGCGGTCGCTGACAAAGATCGGCGCGCAGCACGGGCGGCACGATTTTGATCTGCAGCAAAATATTCGGATTTGTCGCGAACGCCATGACAGCGTCACCCGATGCGGTGTGCGAGTCGTGAGATGCCGACTTTGTAA
>DATAFY010000090.1:0-8404 GCA_036257205.1 Steroidobacter sp.
AGTCCCGCGCCGGCTTCCTGTCGCTGGCTCAGCGTGTCGCCGCGTTCTTCTTCACTGATCGCGGCCGTGAACTCCAGTTTTTCCAGCGCGATGTCCTTAACCGGCACGGCGTAACGCGCCGCAAGCTGTTTGACGATCGAGGACCCGAGCAGCTCCAGCTTGAAACGATGCCCGAGACGGTTGACGCGACGATTGTCCCAGGTGAATTTCCCGCGCAACTGCGTGTCCGTGCCGTACCCGAGACTGGTCGCAAAGCGATGCCGTCGGTTCGGCTGCGCCGTCACCGTGATCGGCACGGCGCGCGTCTCGCGATTGATCTCGCCGCTGTCGATGTCCACGGAGGAGAAATAGAGACTATCGTCCAGCACGTACTGCGTGCGAAGCAACGAGTCGAGCGTATACGGATCGTCCGTCTGCATCCGCAGCAGACGGCGCATCGCCCGGTCTTCGATGATTTCCTGAGCGATCGTGATCTCGCCATAGCGGTAGCGCGCGCCGGTCTCCAACTCGATATCGACGCTCGCCCGGCGTTCGGCGCGGTCTATGAGCAGCTCGCTCTTCGTGAGCCGCGCATCCAGGTAGCCCTCGTTCTTGGCGGCGCGCAGCAGGTCCCCTTTCACGCGCTCGTAGGTTCCGTGGTTCAGCCGCAGTCCGGGCTTGAGCGCCTCCTCGGCGATCACCTCCCGCACGGCGCGTTCATTTTGGCCCTCGCCGGACACGCTGATCGAGACCTGAGAGAGCCGCACCGGCCGTCCTGGCGTAATTCTGATCGTGACTCGCCAGTTGGAATCCTGCTGTTCGATTTCGTACACGACCTCGGGTTCGTAGTAACCCAACGGCTGTATCGCCTCGCGCGTCTCGGTCACGATGCGCCGTTCAAGCCGCGCCATCGTCTCGGCGTTGACGCCTTGCCGATCCGCGTAGCGCGTCAGACTGAGGAACGTGCGAACGTTGTTCTCGATTGCATCGCTCACGTCCGGAATCAGGATGTCGATTTTCGCTTGCGCCGAGCCGCTGATCAGCGCAAGCGCAGCCGCAATACGAGCGCGCATCAATGGGGCGCGCCAGCGGTTCGGATTCGAGCGGGCGATCATGACGAGAGCGACCGCGCAGTGAGCCTCTTACTCGGGAGAGGAGTCGAACATTGCATCGGCCGGCGTCTTTTCGTTCGGATCGCCCGCCTCGAACCAGATTTCCGGAACCTCGGCGCTCGTGTACTCGAAACGCGAGGTTCCTGTTTGCACGCCGTGCATGTCGAAGCGACGCTCCTGCAGTATCGTCCGGCCGGTGCGCTCGACAAGCAACACGCTCGAGCACCGTGTGCCGTAGCGCTCGTTGACGATGAACGGCGCCGAGACGATGCGCTCCCAATCCTCCGGCAAACCGGTCGAGGGCAGATTCTCGGCGGGCGCCGGCGTCCGGTCGGCCAGCATGGCGAACAGGGCTTCGGAAGCAATTTCCGGCTCGCTCAGCAGTTGTTCGAATCGCTCGCGCGTGCGCGCCAGCTTGGGCCAAGGCGTGTCTAGGAGGTGATTGCTGAGACCGTACACGCCGGGAGGGAGAGCGGCAGGCGCGCTTGGACCGCGATTGGAGAAGTAGTACAGCGCGCGGGAGCCGCCGACCAGGAGATTGAAGCCCGAATAGCGCGGCGCAGCGCCTCGCAAGTCGTCAAGAAACTCTTTCGGCGAAGTGGCGCCCGTCAGGAAACGGGGCACGAGATTGCCCCGACTCGGCGCACCCTCGATCGGCGCCTGCAGGTCGCGGAAATTCGTGACGATGCCGAAACGACCGGAGCGGGCGACGCCCAGCCACGCGCCGCCCGCTTTCAGGTCGCGCCCGGCGAGAATTCGCGGATCGTCCTGCCACCACGTGAGCGGGGCGGCGGGCCGATCGTGAAACTCGTCCCGATTGCCGGCGAGGATCAGCCGGTAACGGGGATGATGTTTCCAGGCGAGGACGAGAAGGCACATTTCGGATGTGTAACGAGTAACTGGTGATCAGGCCGCCCGTGGGGCCTCGGGCGCGGCGATACATGCTATGGACAGCCAGGCGAACGCACACTGAATGGAATGCGCGCGGCGCCGCAGCGGGCAAGCATTCTACGGTAGGTGGAGGCTCGAAGCGCGAGCCTCAAGACTGTTTGTCGCGCTCGGGCGCTGCGCCTGCGATCGACGCTCCAGCGTCGAACGTCCAGCCGGTGCGGCCGCGGTTCGGGAACGCACCGCCTGCAACGAATGCTCCGCGTCTCGGGGCGTAGCGCTTCCGGACGTTCGGGACGCGCGGCGCCGTTCGCGGCGAGCGCGCTGTGTTCCGCCTGCCTGAGTCGGGCTCGGTTGTTCTCTCTGGCCTAGCGAGGCTCGCGCCCCCGCAGGGCGCTAGCGCGGGCGACGGCCGCCGAGCCGAATTTTGCACGAATATCGTCGAGGGCCGCATCCAGGCGGCCGTTGCGGTCAGTTTCAGGCGCGCTGAACATCTCGAGCTGGGGTGCGCTCGTCAGATCGCTCGCGCCGACGCCCAGGAGGCGAACCGCGGCTCGAGGCTGCTCGCGCGACCACGCGTCCAGCAACGCGGCCGCCGCGCTTGCGAGCGTCTTCGTGTCCTGCGTCGCCGGCCGAATAGGCCGTTGCCGCGTGTAGGTAGTGAAGTCCTGGCGGCGGATCTTGACGATCACCCGTTGCGTGAGCCAGCCCTGACGGCGCAGGCGCACGGTCATGCGATCCGTCAGATCTGCAAGCGCCGCGTGCAGCTTCGCGCGATCGGCGATGTCGACGTCGAAGGTTTCCTCGGCCGAGATCTGCTTTTCGTCCCAATCCGCAACGACCGGTCGATCGTCTATCCCCGCAGCCCGCGCCTTCACTCGTGCGGTGTGCACGCCGAACACCGGCCGCAGCTGCGCGTCCGAACCCAAGCGCAAGTCGCGAAACGTCTGCACGCCGATGCGTTCGAGGCGTTCCGCCGTTTTCGCTCCAACGCCGAACAATCTGCGAATCGGCAATGGATCGAGAAGGGCTGTAATCTCATCAGGCGGCGCGACAACGAAGCCGTCTGGTTTACGCAAATCGGACGCGATCTTAGCCACGAGTTTGTTTGGAGCGACGCCGACCGAAGCGGTCAATCCGGTCCGCTCTGCGATGAGTTTCTTGATCTGCAGCCCGATCGCTTCGGCGGATCCGAACGCCGCCTGGCTTCGGGTGACGTCGAGAAACGCTTCGTCAAGCGACAGCCCTTCCACCAGCGGCGTGAATTGGCGAAATACGTCGAAGACGACGGCGGAAGCCGCCTTGTATCGCTCGAAGCGTGGCCGGACGCATACGGCGTGTGGACAGCGCCGCAGCGCCTCGCGCATGGGCATTGCGGAATGCACGCCGAACTTGCGCACCTCATAACTCGCGGCCGCCACCACGCCGCGTCCGCCCAGACCTCCGACGATCAAAGGCTTGCCCCGGAGCTCTGGATGATCCCGGGCCTCAACGGACGCGTAGAACGCGTCCATGTCGACGTGAAGGATGGCCCGGTTCATGGATCACGCACCGACGCCTCATAGGTGTAAAGCAAGTCCCACAAAGCGTTGGCGCTCACTACTCGCCCACAACCGCGATCGTGATCTGCTTCGACCGTACCGGCGGCTCATGCGGGATGTGAAGGGAGTCGCCCAGCAGCAACTGCAGCGTGTGCTTGCCGGGCTTCAATTCGAGGGTCGTCTCGGTTTGCCCCTTCCCGAAGTGCAGGTGGTGAGCGTCTGCGGGAATCGGCGCGTCGAGGGGCGGCAGGTCGGCGTCGACGATCAGATGGTGATGGCCGCTGTTGTCGGATGCGACGCCCGCGGGAGCGACCGCCATGCCCCTAATTCCGAACTTCACGGCGACAGGACTCGAGACCGTCTCGCCGTCCCGCGGCGCAATGAAGTACACCTCGGCGCCGGCAGGCGAGGGCGTGCGTTTGGCCTGGGCCAAGGCGCCTGCGGCGATCAGTCCGGCTGCGACGAGAGCGAACGACATGAACGGCTTCACGAGACTCTCCCTAAGCAGCCGCGCCGCATCAGCGCCAAGATGATTGTAACGCCGGGCGGCCAGCGCTCGGACGGTCATGATGCAATGGCTTTCAGGACATCGGCGTTGGGAGCGCCGAATGCAGATGCGCGGGCAAGCGCAAACTGCCCGCCGGCTCGAGCGCTGCGCAGATCGCGCGAGGCTGAGTGCGGCGGCGGACGGTTTCCGATCTGTTCGTCGCGGTCGCGACTCACGCGTTGCTGACGCGAACCGCCCGTCGATCTTCTTGCGGGATCGCCGGCGCTGCAGCGAGCTCTTCTGGGTTGAAATCGTCCACGTGAACGAGATCCATGACGCGACGATCGTAATCCCGCAACATCGCCGCTTCGGTCTGCGACAGAATTCCGGCGTTCACCGCCTGCTGGATCTGCCCAGGCAAATCCAGCGCCGTGACGCGACCTGTCTTGATGCCTTCCACGCGGATGCGTTTCTCGATCGGTTCTGCAGCATCCGCCAGGGCGAGCGCTTCCTGCAGCAGCCCGAGCGGGTTGCCCGGTTCGACTGTGCGATATACCCCTTCCGTCAGCCGATCCCGCGCGATGCTCGTGCACAGTATCTGCTCAACCAGCTTCTGTCCGAGCGGATCACTGGGTGCGTGATACGTCTGCCCCCGAGGGAAGATAAACACGCGCATGAATCCCGCGAGGAAGCGATTGGGAAAATTGCGCAGAAAACTATGCAACTGCTCCTGCGCCTTATACAGAAGCGTGCGGCACGTCCATTCGACGAGCGGCAGATCCTCTTCCGGTCGGCCCTGATTCTCATAGTGCTTGAGCACCATTGAAGACAAGTACATGCACGCCAGTACGTCGCCGAGCCGGGCGGAAAGGCGTTCCTTCTTTTTTAAGTATCCACCAAGCGTCAGCATCGCAACGTCGACCGCGAACGCGAAGGACGCGCTGAAGCGATTAATGTGTTGATAGAAGCGCTGGGTCGGACCAGCGTCCGGCACGCGCGAGAAACGCGCCAGCGTGAGCGCCATCACGAGCGACCGTGCGGCGTTGCTGATGGTGAAGCCGATGTGCCCGAACAGGGCGGCATCGAACTCCTTTAGAGACCGACGCTTGTCCTTGTCGCGCGCGGCGTTCATCTCGCGCAAGACGAAGGGATGGCAGCGAATTGCGCCTTGCCCGAAGATCATCAGACTGCGAGTGAGGATGTTGGCGCCTTCCACCGTGATCGCGACGGGCACGATCTGGTACGCGCGTCCGAGATAGTTGCGCGGCCCGAGGCAGATCCCCTTGCCGCCGTGCACGTCCATCGCGTCGTTGGCGACCATTCGTCCGTACTCGGTCAAGTGATACTTCAGCATGGCGGCGGGCACCGACGGTCTTTCGCCGCCATCGATCGCCCCCGCGGTGACCGACCGGGCCGCGTCCATGATGTAGGTGTAGCCGGCGATGCGCGCCAGCGCTTCGCCCACGCCCTCGAATGCGCCGATGGGCGTGTTGAACTGCCGGCGAATGCGCGCGTAAGCGCCGGATGCGAACACAGCCGCCTTGCATGCTCCCGTGGCGGTTGAAGGCAGCGAGATGCAGCGTCCAACCGAGAGTTGCTCGACTAGCATCCGCCACCCTTGTCCCGCCATACGCGGCCCGCCGATGATGAAATCGAGCGGCACGAACACGTCCTTGCCATGGAGCGGTCCGTTCTGAAATGGAACGTTCAAGGGCAGGTGGCGGCGCCCGATCGACACGCCGGGCGTGTGACGCGGGATAAGCGCGCATGTAATGCCGTAATCCGTGCGCTCGCCGCCCATCAGGCGATCAGGGTCGTACAACTTAAAGGCGAGCCCGATGACTGTGGCCACCGGCGCCAGCGTGATGTAGCGCTTGGAGAAGTTCAGGCGAATGCCGACGATCTCGCGACCTTCATAAACGCCCTTGCAGACGACGCCCGTATCAGGAATGGACGCCGCGTCCGAGCCGGCCCGCGGCCCGGTGAGCGCGAAACATGGGACGTCCTCGCCGCGGGCGAGGCGCGGTAGGTAGTAGTTGCGCTGCTCGTCAGTTCCATAGTGAAGCAGCAGTTCGGCGGGCCCCAGCGAGTTGGGCACTGCGACTGTCGACGCGAGCAGGCCGGAGCGGCTGGCGAGCTTCGCCAGCACGCACGAATGCGCGTACGCCGAGAACTCCAGCCCGCCGTACTTCTTCGGGATGATCATCGCGAAGAAGCCCTTTTGCTTGAGATAGTCCCATACGTGCGGCGGCAGGTCGGCGCGGCGGTGCGTAACGTCCCAATCGTCCACCATGCGGCACAGCTCCTCGCAGGGTCCGTGTAGGAACGCCTGTTCCTCCTTGGAAAGACGCGGCGCCGCGGCCGCGAGCAGCTTCTCCCAATCGGGTCCGCCCGTGAACAGCTCGCCTTCCCACCAAACCGTGCCGGCGTCCAGGGCGTCCTTTTCGGTCTGCGACATCGGCGGGAGCATCCGTCTGTATGCGCGCAGGAACGGCCGCGTGACGAAGCGGCTGCGGAACGCGTCGATGTTGAGCAGCACTAGGACGGCGAGCACGCTCCACAAGGCGACCAGCCAGCCGAAGCTTGCATTGCTCGTGAACGCGTAAATGAGCAGCGCGCCGCCGTAGGCGAACGTTGATGTCAGCAGCGAAACGCGCTGATACGCGAACACAAGCGCGCCGATGACGAATACTGCGATCCAGAAGAGGGTGCTCACAGTGACCTCGAGGAACTAGCGGGACGCCTGGCGAGGGGAAGGAAGATCGGGCATTCGCACGCGGCGGCTGACTGGGAAACTGTCGGATTCTTCGCCCGCGCGCCGCGCATTCCACGCGGCCGGACAGTAGCTCGCGAACGTCGGCCCATCAAGTCGGGCCAGCCACAGGGAAGCACTGGGCGGAAAAAAGGCGAGCGGACTTACGTCGCGCTCGCCGGATTGCCTCGAGCCTCATGCGGTCGAGGAATGCGAAGATCAGAGGCTGCGTTAAAGCAGCTCTTTCACGCCGTCGCGCTCCTCGAGCAGCTCCTTGTGAGTCGCGTCCATGCGGGCGCGGCTGAAATCGTTGATGGCCAGTCCTTGCACGATCTGGTACTCGCCGTTGCGGCAAGTCACGGGAAAGCCGTAGATCACGCCCGCGGGAATTCCGTAGCTGCCGTCGGAGGGCACGGCCATGCTGACCCAGTCGCCCTCGGGGGCGCCCTTCACCCAATCGCGAACGTGGTCGATCGCGGAGGAGGCCGCCGATGCGGCGGACGAGGCGCCGCGCGCCTTGATGATGGCGGCTCCGCGCTGCTGCACCACGGGAATGAAATTGTCCGCATACCACTGCTGATCCACGAGCGACAGCGCCGCTTTGCCGTCCACGGTGGTGTGGTGCAGATCCGGATATTGCGTCGAGGAGTGGTTGCCCCAGATCGTCATCTTACGAATCTTCGTGACGTGCGAGCCGGTCTTCTCCGCGAGCTGAGCGAGCGCACGATTGTGATCGAGGCGGACCATCGCGGTGAAATTGCGCGGATTCAGATTCGGAGCGTTGCGCTGGGCGATCAGCGCGTTCGTGTTTGCCGGGTTGCCCACGACCAGCACGCGCACGTTGCGATTGGCAACCGCATCGAGCGCTTTGCCTTGTGCGGAGAAGATCTGCGCGTTGGCGAGCAGCAAGTCTTTGCGCTCCATGCCCGGTCCGCGGGGCCGGGCCCCAACCAGCAGTGCGACGTCGCAGTCCTTGAACGCCGTCCGGGCGTCATCGGTCGCGATGATCTTGTTTAGCGATGGAAAGGCGCAGTCGTTGAGCTCCATCAAGACGCCCTGAAGAGCGCCCAGCGCAGGCGTGATTTCCAGAAGGTGCAGATTCACGGGCTGATCTGGGCCGAGCATCTGGCCTGAAGCGACGCGAAACGCGAGCGCATAGCCGATCTGTCCGGCCGCGCCGGTGATTGCAACGTTGACGGGACTCTTCATAAACCGGGCGTCTCCATGATGTATGCAGTCGAAAAGGGGCGCGGATTCTAGCGTGCGGCCAGACGTCGGCGGAACCGAGAGGTTTTGTCCTATCGCGGGCGGGGTGAGCTCGTCAGACGTCTGGCGTTCGCGAGAGGCGCACTGCGGTCATATACTGCGGTACAACACTAGATCGGAGGGGGCACATCTTGCGTGAAACCAGGCACTTGCATCACACGAGCCCAGGGCCTGCAGCCCCATCTGCCCGAGACCGATGATGGATAGAGACTGGAACGATACTCAGCCGATCTATCGGCAATTGCGCGACCGCGTCGTGGCACTGATCTTGGACGGCGTGCTCAACGAAGGCGAGCCGCTGCCCTCCGTGCGCGCCCTTGCCGAGGAGTGCCGGGTCAACCCGCTCACCGTGCTCAAGAGCTATCAACGACTCGCCGAT
>DATAFY010000096.1:0-2202 GCA_036257205.1 Steroidobacter sp.
TATCGAGCGGCATTCGGGCATGGCGGCGCGTATCTGCCGAGCGCCCTGCCAGTCAATTTCCAGGAGCACGTTCTCGCCCTTGGCGAGCATCGAATCGACCTGCTCGCGCGAAGTGCCGTAGTAGTTGTCGAACACCTGAGCGTACTCGAGGAAGGCGCCTTCGTTGCGCATGCGCTCGAATTCTTCTCCCGTTGCGAAAAAATAATCGCGGCCGTGCTGTTCCGTCTCGCGCTGTTTGCGCGTCGTGTACGAAATAGAAAAGCGCAGCGCCGGAACGCGGCTCATCAATGCGCGCACGAGCGATGTCTTGCCCGCGCCAGACGGGGCGGCAATGACCAACAGCTTGCCGCGCATCACGGCCGATTCACCAACCGTCGCTCGCCGGTCGGGCGAGGTTCATTCCACATTCTGCACCTGCTCGCGCATCTGCTCGATAGCGACCTTCATGTCAACGGCCGCTTTGGTGGTTTCGGCGTCCTGGGACTTGGAGGACAGCGTATTGGCCTCGCGATTGAGTTCCTGCATGAGGAAGTCAAGCCGCCGGCCGGCCGGTTCAGGGGAGTTCAGCACGGCCGTGACTTCGTCGAGGTGGCCGGAAAGCCGGTCGAGCTCTTCGTCGACGTCCATCTTGTGCGCATACAGGACAAGCTCCTGCTCGAGGCGCTCTGCATCCGGCGCAACCCCCAGCTGCGAGATGCGCTCCACGATGCGGTCGCGTACGCGCTGGGACACTTCCGGCAGTCGCGCCTTCACGACCTGCACCTGAGCCCGCATCGTCGAGCAGCGCGCCAGGAGCAGATCGCGCATGCGCTGGCCTTCGCGAACGCGTGTTTCGTTCAGCTCGGCCAGGGCCTCGCGCAACACCTCCATCGCCTCGGCAAGCACGGGCGCGGCGTCAACTTCGGCCTCGCGGATAATGCCGGGCCAGCGCAGCAGATCCAGGGGACTGACGGGAGCAGCCTCGCGCAGCTGCACCCGCACCTGTTCCATCCGCGCCAGCACCTCCGCGAGCAGGCCGCTGTCCAAGTCCAGCGAGCGGCGTGCACCCGGAGCAGTCTTGAGGTAAAGGTTGACCTCGACCTTGCCCCGCCGCAGCGCGGTTGCGATGGCCTGGCGAACGTCGTTGTCGAGGGCCTTCAGTTCGTCCGGCAACCGCAGCGAAATCTCGAGGTAACGATGGTTGACGGTGCGTAATTCGCACACGAGGGCGCCCCATGATCCCTGGCGCTCACGTCGTGCGAAACCTGTCATGCTGCGAATCATCTGCGGGCGGTCTCCGGCATACTGCTGGGTTGCATCGGACAGGGCCTGAACGTATGGACGCTGCGGATCAAGCGAGCTTGAGGGCGGGCGTCGCTCAACTCATGAGAGCATGCGCCCATGAGGGCGCAATCCCCTATTAAGGCAAACGCTGTCTTACGCGCTGCTCAGCAGCGGTGCTATAAAGCGCCGCCCGAGCGTGCAGCGGTCGCAATGCGGCCATGGCCCGTCAGTCGGGAAGTGTAACAGTTGAAGGCCCTCCGGCCGGAGCTTGAAAGCGCTTGCGGATCGAGCATGCAGAGCTGAGTCTCATCGGGGACCGCGAGGATAATCAGGACCGGGTCGCCGTCGCCCTCGCCGACAACGCCGCCCTGCTGATCGTCATTGACGGAATGGGCGGACATTCCGACGGCGCTCGGGCGGCCGATACGGCGATGAAAAGCCTTCTCGAATCGTTCCAGCGCACCCCGAAGCCGATGTTCGATCCGCTCGGGTTTCTCCATTTGTCTCTAGGTCGCGCGCACGATGAGGTCGCCCGACTGGGCAATGGCCAGAGCGTGGAAGCACGCCCTCGGGCGACCACGGCGATTTGTCTGGTTCAGGAAGGCGCGGCGTACTGGGCGCATGTGGGCGACAGCCGCGTTTACCACATCCGTCGAGGCAAAATGGTCAAACGTACGCGCGACCACAGCCACGTCGAGCTGCTGTTGCGCGAAGGCAAGATCACGGAAGAAGAGCTGCCGAAGCATCCCATGCGCAACTTCGTCGAGTGCTGTCTGGGCGGAGATCCCGCCATCCCTGAAATGAGCGTTGCAGGCAGACAGCCGTTGCAGGCAGGGGACGTGCTGCTGCTGTGTACGGACGGCGTCTGGGCGAATCTGAAGGACGCGGACATCGCCGGCTTTTTCTGGGACGACTCGCAACACCTGCGCGCCTGGCTCG
>DATAFY010000118.1:0-6508 GCA_036257205.1 Steroidobacter sp.
TACACCCCCGATGCGGGGGTCGACGCGTGCGTCGCCAGGATGAACGCCGATAAGCCCGAAGGCGGTGCGATTGAGGGCGCCCGAGATCAGCTCGCGCAGCTCAGGCAGTTCATCACCGAACGCGACGTGGTCAGCATTGCCGGACCTGAAGAAGCGGTGGTGAAGGAAGCGCCCCCCTACAAGCGGCAGAACTTTGCGTATATCAGTATTCCCGGGCCGTACGAAAAGGAGCTTCCGTCCGTCTACTACATCGCGCCGCCCGATCCAAAATGGTCCAAGCAGGAGCAGGCGGCGTACGTGCCGGGCAAGGCCGATCTGATGTTCACTTCAATCCACGAAGTCTGGCCCGGGCACTTTTTGCACTCCCTGCATTCGAATCGCTCCCCGTGGAAGTTCGGCCAGCTTTTTGTGGGCTACGCGTTTGCGGAAGGGTGGGCTCATTACGCAGAAGAGCTCATGATCGAAAAGGGGATCGCCAACGACGCACCTGGGCTGCGCGTCGGTCAGCTAGTCAACGCTTTGCTTCGAGACGTGCGCTATCTATGCGCAATCGGTCTGCATACAAAGGGGACGACCGTGGCGCAGTGCGAACGAATGTTCAAGGAGCAGGCGCACCAGGATCCCGCCAATTCGCGACAGCAGGCCGCGCGCGGAACGTACGATCCCGCTTACCTCAACTATACGATGGGCAAGCTGATGATCCGCAAGCTCCGCAGCGAGTGGAGCGCCTCACGCGGCGGCGAAAAGGCCTGGCGGCAGTTCAACGACGAATTTCTTTCGTATGGCGGTCCGCCGATTCCGCTGGTGCGAGCTCAGATGCTCCAGACGGAGACCGGCGAGCTCTTCTGATGGTTTGACTACGGTACAGGGGCCGGTGGTCCCGTGAGCCAGGTCCCGAGGCTCGAGGCTCGAGGCTCTAATCCGTCGGGAGGCGCTTCACGAACCGCCCTGTGTGTAGGCCGGCTAGCTTTCTGTCGAGCGTCTCGACGAAAACGTCCATCGTCACGACTGAACCGGATTCTCTTTCAGGGCTCGAGCATTTTGTCCACTTGATTGGCTGTGCGCAGTCCGCCTCGCTTAATCAGGCCCACGAGCTGCGTTTCGGCCGCGACTTGATCCAGGCCCCGAGAATCAGGCCAAGCAGCACCAGAGCGCCGCCAGCTAGGAGCCATTTGAGCGTCAGGTTGCGCTCCAGCTGACGGGTGCGCTCCGTCACCTGCATGAGCTGCGTTGTGAGCGATTGATTCTCCGCCTTCAAGCGCTTGTTCTCTTCATAGTGGGAGATTGAGCTCGCCGAGATCCGGCGAAGCTCGGCAAGCTCCGCTTGCAGTTTCTCCGACTCTTTGCCCAGCTCCGCAGCGCGCGATTCGACTTGAGTGTGTGCGCCGCGAGCCTCCTTATAGTTCTCCCGCAGGGACTTGAGCTGCGCCTCAAGCGACTCGATTCGACGATTGGCCGCCGCAAGTCGATCTTTCGCGATCGGCTCGCTCAGGAGATGCTGCGTGGGAACCCAACCCTCGAGGCCGTTTGGCGCGCGCACCCGACTGAAACCGGCGGCAGCCTCTCCGATCACCTCAAGCGCCGTCCCGCTCGGCAACCCAGCATGCAAAATCTTATGCTGGTTCGACGGACCGCGACGCAACGGCACAGCCAATTCGTCGGAGATATAAACTGTCGTCGCGCTTGCAGACACACACGCGAGCATTGCAATCGCCGACAGCAAGATGTTTCGCATCACCACGGATTCCTTCGAGTCGCAATAACGATGCCTGCGAGAGTCGGCCCGCAAGCGAATTTTCTTGGCGCGCGACTATAGCGAATGTTCCATAAGCGGCAGGAGTTCGCCAATCGGCGACAGGTACAGAGTGCAGCAACTCTTGCGACATCCACGGTGGGCGTTCGCTCCAGTCGCATTGAGGGATTCGATGCTTTAAATATCGGGCGAAAGCGTGGCTGCGGCGGTTGGGCCTGTCGAGGGCGTCGTCTCCGTCAGCCGAGGCGTGGGAGCGATGGCACCAGATCGGGGCGTCGATGGCAATCGGGGAGCGTAGCGAAGGAACGCTGGAGCCCTTGCACTCAGATCGACATATTCGTGCAGGCTCGAGCGCAGCTGAGACACAGCGCAGGATTGCGACGCTTCGATGTCCCGTCAGCTCAGCGCAGCCGCGAACTCGGCGCGTGCGAGCACCGCGGGCTGCTGGCGCAGAGCGCGTGCGTCAATACGCCGCGTCGAAACCTATGAGTACATAGTTCTCCTGCGTCTGATGCCCAACGTACGGCGGTCCGCCCGGCTCGTCATTCAATAGGTCGCCATTCACCTCGATCACGCCCTTGATGTTGCGCATGAAATAGTAGGCGGCGCTGAGCGTGACGGAGTTCATCTCGATGCCCTCAAAGATCGTATTCGTGTCGTCGAAATCGCCAGCGTCGGCATAGTTATAAAGCAGGGAAAACGTCCAGCGCTCGCTGCGGATGTAATCGACGCCCGCAAAGGCGCCAAACCACTCATAATCGATGCCGGGCGTCGCGTCGAGAAACTCGCTCCACGTGCTCCACAATCCCTGTACGTACCAGTGCACGGGGCCGACCGCGCCGGACAGATCGAGCCCGACAATTTCCTTGTCGGTGTCGCGCGTGCCTACGTCCGACGCCGCAAAGCCCGCTGCGCTTTTCTGCTCGCCCGTGAGCCCGAAAACGCCGACGCTGATCGGGCCAAGCGCGAAGCCCACTCTGGTGAACAGCGTCTTGTCGGAATCGTTGTCGAACAGCCGATCGGTACGGCGGTAACCAGGACTATCGATACCGAAGTTCTGCGTGATGCCGCTGCCGTTCACTGCGCCGAGCGCGACGTCCACGGGTCCGAACGTACGATCGAACAGGACGCCGCGCTCATAAATGACGCCTGCGGCGCGATACACGTAGTAGTCCTGGAATGTGAGGCGTAGTTCGCGTGGGAACATGAGATCCGAAATCTGGAACTGCCCGAGTTGCGCGCCAACGCCCGAGCTGAACAGATCGTCGTGGCGAAACCATGCGTCCTCGATCAGCGCTTCGCCGTTGCCGCCCTTCTCTGCAAAAATGCCGTAGAAATAGAACGTGATGTGCTCAGACAGCGGGACGCTCGACAGAAGTTTGATGAGATAGGGCGCCTGAAAATCGAACTCAGCGTCGTTGCCGGTGGGCCCCGTTGCGACGTCGATGTCTTCGCTGTCGCGCCCTTGTACGAATGCCTGCGCCCTGACGGCGAATGGAGCCGACTTGGGGAGCGCGAGCTGCGGATCGCCAAGATCCATCATCGTCTCGCGCCAATGAGGCATGCGGTAATTGCCGGCGATAAAGGCTTCGCCGTAAGCATTGAGCCGCGGGAATGCGTTGTGGCACGCCGCACAGCTGACGTTGTACTGCCGCGCGAACGCGGGCATCGCGTTCGTCAGCATCGGGTACGCCGTTCCGATGAGGCTCACGACGACAAGTGCAGCAAACTTGGATTGAGATCTCACTGCACCCAGCTCTGACCGCAGGAGGGGTTGAGTTCAATGGAAGACAAAGGCTGCAACCATCCGGACATTCCCGCAGCTGACTGCGCCCCCATCACCTCCAACGTCAGATCGGTCTCGGGATCGGCCGGTATTCCCTTCTTGCCGTTGTTCGCCGCAAGAACACAATGGCCGAACGACACGCGCGGGGCAGCCGCGCCTCGCGAACTCATGTGCAGCGCCGCAGCTGCTGAGGGGCCTGACAGCAAGAAGTCGCGCGCAAAGATGCGCCGGTCCGGTCGTGCGTGCCATGGTGTGCGGCACAGCAGCCGTTGCCGGCCGCTTCCGGTACACTGCCGCGCCTTCGTGTCACCCGGAGCAGAGCTGTATGCCGATGTTGTTTCCATCCGCGTTTCGCGCACACCCCTGGCATGGCGTGGAGCTCGGAGCGCAGGCCCCCGCCGTGATCACGGCGTACATCGAAATCGTACCGACCGATACCGTCAAATATGAGTTGGACAAGGCGACGGGACTGCTGAAGGTGGACCGTCCCCAACGCTTCTCGAACGTGTGCCCCTCGCTTTATGGTTTTCTGCCGCGCACGCTTTGCGCCGAGCGCGTCGCCGAATATTGCGAGGAGCGTACGGGACGCTCTGGGATCGTCGGCGACGGAGACCCGATGGATGTTTGCGTGCTTACGGAGAAATCGATCGGCCACGGCGACCTGCTCGTGCAGGCGATCCCCATTGGCGGACTGCGAATGATTGATGAGCAGGAGGCGGACGATAAAATTATCGCCGTGATGCGCGATGACGCGCTCTATGGACGGCTGACGGATATTGCGCAATGTCCGCCCTCCGTTGTAGAGCGCCTGCGGCATTATTTTCTCACCTACAAGCATGCACCCGGATCGCCGGAGCACCGCGTCGAGATCACGCATGTGTACGGCCGCGATGAGGCGTTCGAGGCGATCCGTCGCAGTCAGGAGGACTACGTGGCCGCATTCATGGGCGCGGGGACGCTCAAGTAAGTCGTCCGAGCGGCTGTATGAGAGTAGGGCTGCAGGTGCGCGCAAGCGCCCGCGAAAACGAGGGGTGCACGCGCTCGGGAACTCGTAAAGGCTCGCTCAGCTGCGAATGGCGCCCAGATAATCTGCCTTGCCGATCTCTACGCCGTTATGGCGCAGCAGGTTGTATGCGGTCGTGACATGAAAGAAGAAGTTGGGCAGCGCCCAGTGCCGCAGGAAGACGATCCCTGAAAAGCTGTATGACCCGCGCGGCGTTGGAATCGTGATGGTGCGCTCCTCTGAACCGTCGATCTGGCGCGCATTGAAGTCCTTAAGATAATCGATCGTTTTGTCCACGCGCGCGATCAGCTCGGGGAGCGTCGTCTCGGTGTCTTCGAATTTCGGTGGTTCGAGGCCAGCCAGGCGCGCCGCAGCGCCTTTCGCCGCATCGCTCGCTATTTGCACTTGGCGCGTAAGCGGCAGCATATCCGGATAGAGTCGGGTCGCGGCCAGTACGTTCGGATCAAACTTCTTCGCCTCTGCATGAGCAAGGCCTTTCTCAAGGATCGCCCTCAGACTTCGCAGCGTATGCAGGAAAACAGGTACGGATGCTTCGTACATCGACATGGACATGGGGAGCCCCGAATTACTGATTGGAATCCGTGACGAAAGCACGTCGATAATAGCGCTGAAGTGAGTGCGGCGGGGTCATACGCGTGGACCTCATCGCACAGCGGCGGGCAGTTTCCCGGCAGCGCACCGGCGACTCACCGGCTCATCAACGCTTCCAACCGCAGCCCGACTGTCGCGGGTTCGCACCAAGCTCAGGTCGGGCTCTGCGGCACGTGAACGTATCATCGACAGCGTTCAACGACTCGCCTCGCAGGCTTTGCAGTAAGTGCACTTACTTCGGGCGGTCGGGTGTGAACACATCGACTGACAAAGTCACCGTGCGTCCCTCTTCCGGCTGCAACGCGCCTACGCCAACCACTTTGCGCGCGATTTCCTCGCCGCGATCATTGCGGATCGAGACGACCACGGAGTACTCCCACGCATCTGCGCCAGCAGGGTTGCGAAAGCGACCTTCGACTCGCAGCGGCGAAAAGCTCGGCGCTGCGCGCCTGTCTGCGATCGCCTTTGGATCGAACCGCAGATGATGTTGACAGGCGGGACAAACGCTTGCGCTTTCGAGAATCGTCGCCTTGCAGTGGGGGCAAACGCGTGTCCTGCCGGTCGTGATAACTCGCCCTGCGGCGCTCACGACAGCTCACTCATGAACTGGTCTTGGCGTTCTTCTCGTCCCAGCCGAACTCGGCTCGGCCGCGCATCCGGGAGCCCGCCGCAACGGTGAGCGAACCGGCTTTGAGATCGCCATTGAGCAGGCCGCTCTGAAGAAGCTCGACACGCGCGGCCGCATCGATGTTGCCTTCGAGTTCGCCGCCGATCACGACGGTATTGGCGCGCACGCCCCCCGTGACTTTTGCGCCGGCTTCGATGGTCAGATTGCCTTGCACATGAACATCACCCTTGAAGTTGCCGGCGATGCGGACGTGGCCCGTTCCTTCGATTTTGCCTTCGATGGTGAGTCCCGCGGCCAGCAGCGATTCCTTCGCGTCGCCGCGTACCTGAGCGGCAGGCTGCCGAGCGGTTTCGATGTTTACGGGCGTGACAGGCGTCGGTTGCTTGTCCGCAGGTTCCGCTGCCCCTTGGTCCCTGCCGTATTGATCTTTCCACAACGCCATGACGCTCTCCTCGACATAAGAACTGGAGTGCGGGTAATTACACAGCGTGCTGTGGAGTGTCAAACATTCCGACACTGCGCGTCGTTGGACGACGACAGTCACAACAAAATTCAGCGGAGGTCTTGTGCGAAAGTCAGGAGCTCACTGAGGCGCTCGCCGCCGCGAAGTTGACTCGCGGCGGACGTCCTCCGGTTTTCATCCTTCGATGGCGCTCAACATCATCAACACGACCGTGCTCACCAGAAACACGACTGCGATGCCGACCATAAGAGCCTCCTTCCGCT
>DATAFY010000150.1:0-5074 GCA_036257205.1 Steroidobacter sp.
TTGCTGCACGAATTCGGCCTGGCGTTGTACGTCGGCGCGACGGTCATTTTCATCGTCGTTCTGTCTCTGGCGATTCACAGCGCGCTCTCCCCAGAAAAGCGTGTGGATGTGCGTCATTGGGCAATCGGCGGCGGGCTCGTCTTTCCCGTCGTCACGCTTTCGGCGCTGCTCGTCTATTCGCTTTCGATCGGCGTCGCCCTGCGCCCTCAGGCCGGTCGCGATGCGCTGCGCATACGCGTGGTCGGCAACCAATGGTGGTGGGAAGTGCGTTACGAGAGCAACGAGCGTCCGCCCGTCGTGCTGGCGAACGAAGTGCATATTCCGGTCGGCCGTCCCGTGCAACTGGAGCTCGCGACGAGCGACGTGATTCACAGCTTCTGGGCGCCGTCCCTCGCCGGCAAGGTCGACATGATTCCAGGCCGCGTCAATCGCCTTGTGATCGAGGCGAATGAGCCGGGCGTCTATCGGGGACAGTGTGCGGAGTATTGCGGCGGCCAGCATGCGTGGATGGCCTTCGACGTCGTCGTGCAGTCCGAGCGCGAATTCCGGGCGTGGCTCGCTCGCGAGGCGCGGTCGGCCCGCGTCGCGGCGGATCCGTTCCTTCAATGGGGGCGTGAGATGTTCTTTCGCGGAAAATGCCAGAGATGTCACAGGATCCGCGGCTCACCCGCGAACGGCGTCACCGGGCCGGATTTGACGCACGTGGGCAGCAGGCGCTCGCTCGCGGCTGGGACGTTGCGCAATCACGTGGGAACGATGGCGGGCTGGATCGCCGGTCCTCAGGACGTGAAACCCGGCAATCGAATGCCGGACGAAAACCTCTACACCGGGCAGGAGCTGCGTGCGCTGGCGGCATGGCTAGAGAGCCTCGAATGAAAGCCAAAGCGGCTCGAGAACCGGCGCCGATAAACCTCCCGATGCGCGTGTCTTGGAGCGCGGTTGGCGTCCACGAACAGCAATGAACGCGAGCGAGCATTCCGCGCTTCCCAATTCGCTGCCGCGGCCGCCGAACGAGCTTGCCCGCCTGCAGAAAACATGGGAGCGCCCGCGCGGATGGCGTGCGTTGACGGACGTGAACAACACGACAATCGGGCTATGGTACATCGGCGCCGCATTGCTTTTTCTTGTGCTGGGCGGGGCGCTCGCGCTGCTGATGCGCCTGCAACTGGCGAGCCCCGAGAACGATTTCGTCGACTACGATCTGTACAACCAGCTCTTCACGATGCACGGCTCAGTGATGATGTTCCTGTTCGCCGTGCCCGTGATCGAAGCGATCGGCATTCTGCTGCTGCCGGCCATGCTCGGCGCTCGGGATTTGCCGTTTCCACGACTGTCCGCTTACGCATTCTGGGCGTATCTCATCGGCGGTCTGGCGTTCTTCACGACGATCTTTTTCGACGTCGCGCCGGATGGCGGCTGGTTCATGTATCCGCCGCTCACCAGTTATGAGTTTTCGCCCGGGCTGCGTTCCGATTTCTGGCTTCTCGGCATCGGCTTTATCGAGATCTCCGCGATCGCGGGCGCGATCGAAATCGTCATCGGGATCCTGCGCACGCGTCCTCCCGGCATGAGCCTCGAGAAGATGCCGGTTTATGTTTGGGCGATGCTCGTCGTCGGCGCCATGATCATCTTTGCTTTTCCTCCAGTCATTCTCGCAACGGCGCTGCTCGAGCTCGAACGCGCGTTCCACTGGCCCTTCTTTGCGGCCGACAAGGGCGGCGATCCTGTGTTGTGGCAGCATCTCTTCTGGCTCTTCGGACATCCCGACGTCTACATCATCTTTCTGCCCGCGGCCGGTCTGGTCTCGATGATCGTGCCGGCGATGGCGCAGACGCCTCTCGTGGGCTATCGCTGGGTCGTGTTTGCACTGCTCGCCACAGGGCTCATCTCGTTCGCGCTCTGGGTGCATCACATGTTCGCGACCGGCATGCCCCACATGACGGCGAGCTTTTTCTCGGCCACCAGCATGGCCGTATCCATTCCCGCCGGCGTACAAGTGTTCTGCTGGATTGCGACCATGCGACGCGGGCGCATGCGCCGCGCAACGCCCACATGGTTCCTGCTTGGGTTTTTCGCCGTGTTCGTGCTCGGCGGGCTGACGGGGGTCATGGTGGCCGCGGCGCCGTACGATTGGCAGGCGCATGACACGTATTTCGTCGTCGCGCATCTTCATTATGTGCTGATCGGCGGCATGGTGTTTCCGGTGTTCGCCGCGATTTATTTCTGGGCGCCTTTTTTGAGCGGAAAACAGCTATCGGAACGCATGGGAAGGTGGGCCTGCGCCCTCATGTTCATCGGGGTGAACGCGACGTTTTTTCCGATGCACATCACCGGTCTGCTCGGGATGCCGCGCCGCGTCTGGACCTACTCGGATGCGCTCGGCTGGGATGTGTGGAACATCACGTCCACGATCGGGGCGTTCGTGCTCGCGAGCGGCGTCGCGATCGCGCTGCTGGACGTCCTGCTGCATCTGCGGCCTGCCGGCAAAGTGAATGCGAATCCATGGAACGCCGGCACACTCGAATGGCTGCCGCAGGATGACTATGCGATCCGCAGCATTCCCTACGTCGACAGTCGAGAGCCGCTTTGGGACCGCCCTTCGCTGCGCGAGGAGGTGGATCGAGGTCAGCACTATCTGCCCGGGCTCGCGACCGGGCAGCGCGAAACGATCGTCACCAGTGCGATCGAAGCGCGTCCCGAGTATGTGCTGCGCTTGATGGGGCCAAGCTGGCACCCGTTCCTTGCAGGCCTGGGCACGGCCGCATTTTTTCTGTTTCTGACCGTAAAAATGTTCGCGTTGTCCGTGCTCGGCGGCCTGCTCGCGCTCGTCAGTCTGCTGCTCTGGCTTTGGCAGACGGACCCGCAACCGAGCAACCATCGCTACGACGTCGGCGGCGGGCTGAAGCTGCCGGATGCGGCCATGGGTTCACGCTCGCACGGCTGGTGGGCGACGGTGGTGCTTCTGCTCGTCAACGGCAGCCTCTTCGCCTCGCTCGCTTTTTCGTTCTTTTATTTCTGGACTGTTTCGCTCGCCGGGTGGCCGCCGCCGGGATCGACCTCGCCGGGGCTTGGCGCAAGCGCGGCCGCGGCCCTGAACTGGGTCGTGAGCAGCGTCGCGATCGCGCTTGCGCATCGGGTTCTGCAACGAATCGAAGCGCGCGGCGCGCTGAGCGCAGCCATCCTCACGGGGCTCGCTGCTGCAGCGATCGCGCTGCTCTTTAGCTTCAATGCCGCATCGCAAAGCGGCGCGCGGGCCGACGCGCATGCTTACGGCGCCATGATGTACGCACTGCTCGCGTGGCAGGGGCTGCACGTGGCGCTCGTATGGCTCATGGGCGCCTACACGATCGCACGTCTATGGGCAGGCAAGCTCAATGCCGTGCGCCGAGGCGTCTTCGACAATCTGCGGCTGGTGCAGCACTACACCGCCGCCCAGGGACTGCTTGCGCTGCTCGTTCTCCATGCGCCTCGTTTGTGAGGCGGAGCCATGCATGCGGTGCAGTTTCGCTCGCACGATGTTGTTCATCTGGGGCGGCCTGCTGATCTGGGCGGCGGACTTCCTGTTCATCTATGCGTTCGCTGCGCTTGCCTGCGCGCGCCGATTTGCGGATGAACGCATCGCCGGGTTCGGGGTTGTTCAAGTTGCGACGCTCGCCTCGAGCGTCGCTGCGCTGACGGCGACGGCATGGCTCATGCGCAACGCGCGCCGCGAGCTGCGCGAACGGCCTGCCGCGCGTTTTCACGCATTCCTGGCCGCAGCGCTGTCCGGACTCGCCGTGCTCGCGATTGTGTGGACTGCGTTGCCGCCGCTCATGTCGGGAACATGCGACTGATGCGGCGATGTTCGGCCGCCGCAGTTGGCGTCAGTTCTGCGCAAGATGGCCATCGCCGTACAACGCACAACTCACAACGAATGGCTCGAGCAGACAGTGCGTTGAGGCGTTGATTGAGCTTAGCTTACCCTGTCTAATGGACCCCAGGTGTCGCTGCACGCCGCAGCCGACAGGCAAAGCGTTGGTCGGGCCGCCAATCGCGAACGGAGTTTCCGCATGAGTCGACGCCCATCTCAGGCGTCGTTTACGCCTGTCCACGTCATCGCCGGCAGAGTCTTCAGTGCGCTTGAGCGCTTCCTGCATGTCGAAGCGGTGAGCGGCCTCGTGCTGCTCGTGGCCGCCGCTGCGGCGCTGGTGTGGGCGAATTCGGCGGCGGGCGACGCGTATGAACGCCTCTGGCGCGCGCCGCTCGTTTTCGGAGTGGCCGATTTTGCGATCGCGCAGCCGCTGCATTTCTGGATCAACGACGTCCTGATGACCATCTTCTTCCTGGTCGTCGGGATGGAGATCCGGCGCGAGATCCACGAAGGCGCTCTTTCGACGCCGAAGCTTGCGACGCTCCCGCTCGCGGCGGCAATCGGCGGCGTTATCGCGCCTGCGTTGATTTACAGTGCGCTCAATCTCGAGCCGATGCTGTTGCGCGGATGGGCCGTGCCGACCGCAACCGACATCGCGTTCGCAGTGGGCGTGCTCGCGTTGCTGGGCCGCTCGATTCCGGGCGGCGTGCGCATTGTTCTGCTTGCGCTTGCGATCATCGACGACATCGCGGCCGTGATCATCATTGCGCTGTTCTACTCGGGCGGTCTCCACCTCATCGGGTTTCTCATTGCCGGCATCGGCGTGATGCTCGTGCTCGGCTTCCAGCAAATTGGTTTTCGCTCGGCCTGGGCGTACGTTGTCCCGGGGGCCATTGTATGGATCGGGCTGCTGAAGACGGGCGCGCACCCGACGCTTGCAGGAGTCGTGCTCGGGCTGATGACGCCCGTCGTTCAGCCGCGCAGTCGAGAGCGGCCGGTAGACGCGGCTGCGCGGGCGTTGAATGATTTCGGACGGCGTGCAGAGGGCGTCCGCACGGATCCACGCGAACTGCTGCAGCACTGGAAATCTCTGAGATATGCGCAGCGCGAACTGCTGCCGCCGGTCGTACGGATCCAGACGTCATTGCACCCCTGGGTTGCTTACGGCGTCATGCCGCTGTTCGCGTTTGCAAACGCCGGCGTGAATCTGAGGGGCGTGGTCGA
>DATAFY010000168.1:0-2458 GCA_036257205.1 Steroidobacter sp.
CCGGACTCGAGGGCTTCTCGAAAACGGAACGCGCCCTCGATGTGATACTCGGGAACGAGCTTCTTGAGCCGTCGCGCCGCCCAATTGATGACCACGCCCTTCGGGAAGGGAAGCATGTCGCCGAGCTGAGTGACGAAGACGGTGCGCACCTGCGTGCGGGCGATCACTTTCTCGAGCACGTGCGCGAAGTTGGCCAGCACGACAATCGCAACGGCGCCGGAGTCCTTGAGCTGGTGCTCGAGCTCGCGCGGCGTGTAGAGGGGATTAGTGTTCACGACAGTGAGGCCCGCCCGCAGCGCGCCGAAGAGCGCGATCGGGTACTGCAGCAGGTTCGGCGACATGATCGCGATGCGATCGCCCTTGCGCAGGTTTTGCGCTTGCAGGCAGGCGGCGAAGTCGCGCGTCAATCGCTCGAGCTCGGCGTAGGTCAGAGTTGCGCCCCAGTTGTGAAACGCGGGCCGCGTCGCGAACCTCTTGCAACTGTCGTGGAATACGGCAAGGAGGGTAGCGCGTTCATCGAGCGAGATATCGGCGGGCACGCCGAGCGGATATCGCCTGAGCCAGATCTTGTCCATGCCGGTTTCCCCTTTGATGTGCTCGTGACTGCGTCACGAGCACATCAGCGACGCTAACGAACGTGCGGGTCGGCGTCCATGCGAACCTCCACTAGCGGGTAGCGTAAATCGTGAGAGGAAACCGGCCTGGTCTTTACGCGTCTGCGCGCATCCAATCGCTCAGGCGCTCCAGTGTGTGCGATAGCTCCAGCGTGACCGGATGGCGGGCGCCGCCGAAGCAGCTCATGAAATTGCGCTTGCGATCGGTCAGGCGATCGATGCGCAGGCGCACAGCATGACGGGCAAGCACCGGCTCGAGCTGCGCCCTCCGCGCCAGCAGGTCGCATCGCGTGCGCTGATACGCGTGAGCCGCCAGTCGACGGCGATCGCGATAGCGGAACACGTTGGCGAAGAACATTGCTTCATCGTCGCGGTCGGGCTCGAACAGCAATCGATCGGCGTGCGGGTAGCGCGCACGATAGCTCGCCATCCCGATCTTCATGCGCGACTGAATGAGTGCGCGGAAAGTCTGTCCCATCACGACGATGAGTCCCTCATCGGCGAGGTCGGCGTGCGGCGCGGTGCGTCGGCGCTTCGACGCGTCGAACGCGACCAGGGGGTTGACCGCTATGAGCAGATCGGCGCCTTTGTCGAGCACGAGGGAGGCGTGCACCGTGCGTATCAGTGCGCCGTCGACATACGTGCGCCCCTCGATTCGCACCGGCGTGTAGAGTCCGGGCAGCGCGGTGCTGGCGCGGATCGCTTCGGAAATCGGCACGTGATCCAGGCCCTTTTCGCCAAAGCGCGCTTCGGCGCCCGTGTTGAGATCCGTGGCGACGATGCGCAGCATGCGGCCGAGTTTGCGGAAGTCGTTGGTGCGGCCGGGGCCGCTCAAGAGTCGCCTGAGATAACGCCCGAACGGCCGATTGTCCAATACGCCCGGCGGCAGCGCGCGCAGCAGCGGGTTCAACGCCTCCGCCCAGTTCTGGTTGAACGGGTCGCTCGCCCAGCGCTTCAACGCTTCGGCCGCGAGCGTCGGCAGCGAGCGCGCGCGCCGCACGTATTCCTCTACTGCAGGGTGTATCAGCACGCCGGGGGCCAGCGGGTATTGCTCACCCGACGGCTCGAGAAAGAACAGCCGAATGATGTCGGCGGTCGACAGACCATTCGCGAGCGCCGCCGAAATGATGGCGCCCGAGCTTACGCCGACGTAGCCGTCAAGGTCCGTCAGGTCCAGTCCCTCGGTGCACTCTTCGAGCGCATGCAGACAGCCGAGCTGATAGAACGCCCCGAGCGGTCCGCCGCCAGCGAGGGCGAGGGCGATCCGTCGTCCGCTGCGCCCACCTCTGACGGCGGCTTCGACGCTCAGCATTGCGTGCGCGCAGCGATCAGACAGCCGGCGTCTGCTGCGCTGCTGGCGCGGCTGCACGCGAGGCGATGGCGCGCGGTCTGCGAGCGCTCGTCGCTCTTGATCGGCCGCCGCGCGTCAGCCCCTGCACCGACCGGGTCAGCTCATTGACCTTGCGCGACAGATGTTGAATCTCGTGCGCCGTCGGCACGCCGATCTGCTGCAACGCCTTCTGCACACGGGTCTGAAAGATTTGCTCGATGCTGTCGAGCGCCTCGGTCGCCTTGCTGCGAACGGCTTCGACGCGCGTGTCGACCGCATCTCGCACGTCTGCGACGGCGCCTCTCACCGCCTTCTCCGTCGCCTTGCGCCCGCGCTCCTGAATCGCCGCGCCTTCGATGACGAGACCCTCGAACAGCTTTGGCCCCTCAGACTGCGCGCGCGCGAGCGCGCCAAGTCCAGCGAGCCATATCTGCTGTGCAACGTTGGCGGCTGATCCTCTGGTTGCGCGCTTCGCGCTCGAACGTTTGCCCTTCTTTTGCCCAGCCATGATTCG
>DATAFY010000600.1:0-8734 GCA_036257205.1 Steroidobacter sp.
CGGACAACCGGCGAGCAGCACCGCAGCGAGGATGGGCAGTGCAGAGTTCAACTTGCGCATCGGCGCTCCTTTGGGATACATGAACGCCAGCGCGGCCACAATCCGCTTCTTCAGTGAACCCGGACGAGGACCTCTGAGGACCCACTGTCGGCTGCACATGGACATCTCTGCATGCCTCGGCGCCAAGCCGCTCGTTACGACCATGCAATTGAAAAACGATTCCGTCCGCTACGGCGCCGTCGCGCAATTGTTCCATTGGGTCATCGTCGCCCTCATCATCACGCAATTCTTCCTCGCGAACAAAGCCGACGCACTGCCTATCGGCGCCGCAAAGCTCGCCACGCTCGCGCGCCACAAGTCAGTGGGGATCACCATTCTCGGGCTTGCAATCCTGCGGCTGCTCTGGCGCTTGCTCGGAACCGCGCCGGCGCCGCCGCAGACCGCCGCCCGCTGGCAAAAGGTCGCGGCCCGCGCGTCGCACTTCATGCTGTATGCGCTGCTTCTGGTCATCCCAGTTCTCGGCTGGCTCATGTCCTCCGCGCGCAATTTCCCCGTGAGCTGGTTCGGCCTGGTCACGCTGCCTGACCTCATTGAGCCGAATCGAGCCGCATACGATTTTTTCCACAAGGCGCACCAACTTGCCGCAGGGTTGCTGTTCGTGATCGCCCTCGTGCACGCCGGCGCGGCCCTCAAACATCATTTCATTGACCGCGACGACGTGCTGCGACGAATGCTGCCCGCATGGGGGCAGCGCGGCGAGCAGCCCCCATCGTGATCAGAAGATTCATTTGACCGGACCGCGAGGCTCCTAAAGTCCCATGTACCGAACGAGATCGATCGTGATCGTTGCTTTCTGCGCCTTACTCGCGGCTGCGGCGCTCGCGGGCTCACAGTGGAGCGTGGAGCCGAAGGAGAGCAGGCTCACGTTCGTTGCGAATCAGGCGGGCGCAGACTTCGAAGGCGCATTCCGGCGATTCACGGCCAACATTCGCTTCGATCCCGCCGATATCGCCGCGAGCCGCTTCGCCGTGACTATCGATCTTGCGTCGGTGGACACCCGCGACTCAGAGCGAGATGACATCCTGCGCGGCCCGGATCTCTTTGCCGTCGAGCAGCACCCAACGGCGCGTTACAGCGCCGAACGGTTCACCGCCCAGGGCGGCGGGAAATACAGCGCGGCGGGCAAACTCACGTTGCGCAACGTCACCCGGGACGTGCCCATCGAGTTCACGTTCGAAAAGAACGAAAACGGCGCCTGGCTCAAGGGCGTTGCGCGCCTGAAGCGGCTTGACTTCGGCGTCGGCCAGGGCGAATGGAAAGATACGGAGTGGGTCGCAAACGATGTGGGCGTGAAATTCGCGCTGAGACTCACGACTTCGTGAGAGTGCGGGACTCGCAGTCAGACTTGCGTCTCGATCCGCTCCACAACCTGAGGATGTTGCCCCGCGCGCGTGCGAGCGCCCAATGCGCTGACCACGACGATCGCGAGGGTTCCGAACAGCACGCCGGGGACCATCTCGTACAGCTGGAAGATCGCCCCGTCTCCCTGCTTCCACAGTATGACGGTCAAACCGCCGACGATCATTCCCGCCAGCGCGCCGTTGCGCGTCATCCGCGGCCAATAGAGGGACAATACAATCGCCGGCCCGAACGCTGAACCGAAGCCCGCCCACGCCCACGCGACCAGGTCCAGGACTTTGCTCTGCGGATTGAGCGCCATCAGGAACGCGATGACCGAGATCGTGAACACCGCCAGGCGACCGACCCAGAGCAGCTCCTTGCCTTCCGACCGCGGCCGCACGAGCCCCTTATAGATGTCCTGCGCGAAAGCGGAGGAGGCGACCAACAGCTGCGCGGCCGCCGTACTCATGACCGCGGCGAGAATGCCCGAGAGACATACGCCCGCCAGCACCGGGTGCAGAAAGGTCGTGGACAGGAGAATGAATACTTTCTCGACGTCAGCCCCGGCAAGCGGCTGCTTGAGCACGAGCACGCCGGTGACGCCGACCACGATCGCCGCGAGCAGAACCGTGATCACCCACCCCATCGCCACGCGGCGTGCGACCACAATATGACCGGGCGATTTGGTCGCCATGAAGCGCGCAAGCACGTGAGGTTGGCCAGGGTAGCCGAGGCCCCACGCCAGCAAGGAGATCACGCCGACCGCGCCGAGCGCGTGGCCCGCATCCCCGATCGACGGGTTGAGTAGTTCCGGCGTTCGCGCCTGAATGCCGCTCAGCGTCTCCCCGACGCCGCCAGCGAGCGCCAGTCCGAGTACGGCCACGAGGACCAATGCGATGAACATCAGCGAGCCCTGCAGGACGTCTGACCAACTCACCGCCAGAAAACCGCCGAAGAACGTGTACGTCAGCATCACGATGCTCCCCCAGAACATCGCCCACGCGTACTCGATCCCGAACAGCGTCTGGAACAGCTTGCCGGCCGCCACGAAGCCGGAACTGGTGTAGAAGATGAAGAACACGAGGATGAACATCGCCGTGATGGTGCGCAGCAGCCGGCTCCTATCGTCGAAGCGGCGCTCGAAGTAGTCGGGCAGGGTGAGCGAGTTTTCCAGGGCCTCCGTGCGGGCCCGCAGCGGCGCGGCGACAAACCGCCAGTTGGCCCATGTACCCACCGTGAGTCCGCCGGCCATCCAGACCGCATCGAAGCCCGACGCATACGCGAGTCCCGGCAAGCCCATCAGCAGCCACCCGCTCATGTCGGTCGCCTGCCCGGACAACGCGGTCACCCAACTGCCGAGCGAACGTCCGCCGAGGATAAAGTCCGCGAGATTCGTCGTGCGCCGCCAGGCGAAGTAACCCAGCAGCAGACAGACGCTCATGTACGCGACGATCGTGCCGACGATGTATCCGGGGTGTTCGATCATTGTTGTCGCCGCCAACAGCCGATGCGCATAATGACTGGCCCGCCGTCGCATTAAAAGGCTTGGCCGGCGCAACCTTTCCGGGTCCCGGCGCATCCAAAGCCTACCTTCAAAGCCAGGAAGACCTTATGAGGAAATTCGCTCTCGTCGCACTGAGTTGCATCGCGGCCTCGGCCGCATCCGCAGGCGACTGCAAGCTCTCGAAGAATCACACGGCCGCGGTGGAGTCCGGGCAGACGCGGCGAGTCGTCGTGTCCGCAGGGGCGGGCGACTTGATCATCCGCGGCGAAGCGAATCGTGCCGGCGTTGAGGCCTCGGGCCGGGCCTGCGCGTCATCGCAAAAATTGCTGGATCAGATCACGATCGAAGCGCATCGCGAGGGCGACACCGTCTACGTTAAAAGTGTTCTGCCCTCGGCGGTGCTCGACGGCATACGATACGCCCAACTCGACCTCAGGGTGTTCGTTCCGGAGGGTGCATTGCTCACGGTCGAGGACTCGAGCGGCGATCTTCAGTTGTCCAACGTCCAGGCGGCCAGTGTTTCTGACAGCTCCGGCGATCAGGACATTCGCAACATCGGCGGGAATCTCGAGGTCGTCGACAGCTCCGGGGACGTCCGGATCGAGGGCGTACGAGGCGCACTCAAAATCCGCGACAATTCAGGCGACCTCATCGCGGACGACGTGAAGGGCGACGCAGAAGTATCCCTCGACAGCGCGGGCGACATCGTATTCAAGCGCATCGGCGGAGGCGTGCGTATCCTCAGTGACAGCTCGGGCGACATCACAATCAGCGATGTTCAACGAGACGTGACTATCGATGAGGACAGCTCCGGCGCAATTCGCGTCGAGGGGGTCGGCGGTAATTTCAGCGTCGGCAGCGATGGAAGCGGCGGCATCTGCTGGCAACGTGTAGCCGGCCAGGTGCAAATCCCCAAGCAATAACCGGCGAGCAGCGACGGCGGCGGCGGCAGTCATCACTGCCCGCCGCTCGCCGATGCGCATGCTCATTTCCCGATCTCGGCGAGCAGTTGGTCGATCATTGAGCGCGCCTGGCTCAGATATCCGCCGCCGAAGAGATTGAAGTGATTAAGCACGTGATAGAGGTTGTAAAGCGCGGCGCGCACGCCGGCGCCCGCATCGAGCGGCCAAGTCGATTGGTAGCCCGCGTAAAAGGCCGCACCGAAACCGCCGAACAGCCGAGTCATGGCGACGTCCGCCTCACGATCCCCGAAATACACCGCGGGGTCGAACACGACGGGCAAACCGTCCGCGTCCGTGCCCCAATTGCCGCCCCACAGGTCTCCGTGCAGCAGCGACGGCGGGGGGCGATAGCCCGCAAAGAACGCTTCCAGAGAAGCGCATAACAGTTGCCCCCGCTCGTAAAGCGTCCCGTCCGCGCCGCGCTGCGCGGCAAGATCGAGTTGATACCGTAAGCGTCGTTCGCGCAGAAAAGTCGGCCAATCCCCGCAAGGCGTGTTCACCTGAGGCGTCGGTCCAACCGAATTGTCGCGCCACCAACCGTATTGCGCCTGGGTTGTACGGTGTTGCCACGCCAACTGTTCCCCGAGCAGCGCCTCGCTGGAGCGCGTCGGCGCCCGCAAATCAATCCATTCAAGCGCGAGGAAAGCGCCGCCTCCCCACGTTCCCACGGCCAGTACGTCGGGCGTACGCACCGTCTGCGTGTTCGCAAGCGCCTTCAGACCCGCGGCTTGGGCGGCGAACATGTCATGCACGGAACGCGCGGCCGTCTTCACGAAGACGGGGCCGCGCTCTGTTTCGTAGCGATGAGCGCCCTTGTGGGACCGCACCGCGCCTGCCCGCGCATCTGCGGCGACTCGAACGCCGAGTGCAGCGCTGAGCGCAACGTTGAGCGTGTCGTTCGCGGCGCTCACATCTGCTCACCCCGGACGCAACGGCGTCGAGGCGTGCTCACCCACAGTGGTCGTCCAGGCGCGCACGAACCAGCGGCGGACGAGCCCGTTGCGTACGTACGGATCGGCAGCAGCGAACCGCTCGACCGTCTCGGCCGCATCGCAATTGAAAAACAGCAGTGCGCCGTCGACGGGCTCGGCGTACCCGCCGGCAAGCACCAGCTCGCCGCGCTCGCTCGCATCCCACGCAAGCTTCAGGTGTTCGGCGCGCACTCGCTCGCGGCGCTCAAGAAAATCCGACGTGAATTCGTAGAACAAGAGGTAGTGCATTGGTTGGCTCGCATCGACCGCGCGAATAAAGAAGCGTCCTGAGCGTAGCTATCGATCAATTTTCAGAGCAACGTACGCGCCTCGTCCTGCAATGCGCGGACGCTCGCCGCGATCTCCCCCGGCGCGCCGCCGTTGGCGAGGATCGCACGCGAGACATTCGGCAGCACCCGTCCACGCGCAGCCGGCATTCGCGCAAGCACATCGGCGATGGTCGCCCCCTGTGCGCCCACGCCGGGCGCAAGAATGAAGGACAGCGGCAGGTCAGCCGCGGCGTCCGCCGCGTCCTCGCAGGTGGCGCCGACGACCGCGCCGATGGGACCGAGCCCGCCGCCTGCACGACGATTGCGGGCGGTGATCTCGCGGCACAGATGCTGCGCGACCGTTTCTCCGCCCGCGAGCTTCGCTTTCTGCAATTCGCGTCCTTCAGGATTGGACGAACGCACAACGACGAACACGCCCCCTTCGCTGCGCAGCGCAATGTCGAAGAAAGGATCGAGGGCGCCCAAACCGAGGTAGGGATGCGTGGTCACGGCGTCGACGCGCAGGGTCGTCGTCGCGGAGAAGCAACCCTCGGCATAAGCCGCACCGGTCGTGTCGATGTCGCCGCGCTTGCCGTCCAACAGCACAAGAACCTCCCGACGGCGCGCCAGGGCGGTCAATTCTTCGAGCGCGCGCACTCCCGCCGATCCGAATCGCTCGAAGAATGCGGACTGCGGTTTCAGAATAGAAATCCGATACTCCACAGCCTCGAGCACGCGTTTGCCGAACTCCAGCGCGCCCTCCGGCGTATCGGGTAAGCGGCAGGCCTTCAACAGCGAGGAGGAAGGATCGACCCCGACGCATAATGGGCTGTGCTCGCGGATTCTTTGCTGGAGACGGGCGACGAAAGCGGTCATTTGCTGTTGGCGACTCGTGTTGGGCAAGCAGGGATTTCGGAGTGCGGCGATTGGAAGCCGTGCTCACGATACGTCAGCACGAGCGTATCGCGAACCGGGTTGGGGCCGTTGGGCCGAATCGGCGTGGTTTCGTGAATGATGCGCGCATCATCGAGCAGCAGGGCGCTCCAGGGCTCGGTCATCGTGAAGCGCACGCCACTGAGACCGTCGGCCTCGAATACGCGGGTTTCCCCTCCGCGCACGTCGCGGCGCTGCACGAGGATCACGGCGACAAAATCGACGCCGTCCCGGTGCGCGCCTTCCGGCGTCGGGCGTCCGATCCCTTCCGATGCATCAATCCGGAACTGATGCGCCTCGATGCACCAATGCTCGACCGACCGCAGCTGGGCCAACTGGCGCCCGAGCCCTCGCAGCACAGCGCTCCATACGGGGTGAGCGAGCACGTGCGCCTCGATCGGTTCGAACCACCGCTCGATGCCGCCGTGCAGCGCGTTGTAGTCTTTCGGCTGCCAATGCGCGCGGTGCGGCTGAAGCTCCAGGAGGTCCTCAGTCGGGGTGTAGATAAAGCAGCTGTGGCGCCGAAAACGATAGCGCCCGCCGTCGCGCAGCCACGTATCGCGCGGCAGACCGTCCCATGACGCCCGTAGGCGATCGAGCATCGGCGCCTCCAGGCCGTGCTGCATCGCAAACTGGGCGGCGTCGAGGAGCGCAAATCCTGACTGGCGCAGGAGCCCGACAGCGTCCCCGTGCGTTTGCAGAGTAACTGGCTGGTGTGCTTTCAAAGGCGTTAAATCTCTCCACTGCGGCGCGACGCGCGCGTGGGCGTGGGAAGTTTACCGGCGCGCGGACGCCGGCGCCCACAGCGGTGTTTTGAGCGGAGTATGCTCGTTCCATGAGTCGTGCGTTCGTCAAAGAACATGATGGCGAACTTCCGGAAGACCTTCCGGAGCGCCCGATCAGCCCGCATCAGACTTTCGTAACTGCTCGCGGCCAGAGGCAGATCGACACGCGAATTCGCGAGCTCGAAACGGCGCGCGAACAGGCGCGCATAGCGGAAGACAAGTCGAGCGCAGCGCGCATCGAACGGGACCTGCGTTATTGGCTGCAACGCAAGTCCAGCGCAAAGCTTGTGCAGCCTGACCCGGCGCCCACGGTCGTGCGCTTCGGCGTGCGAGCGACTATCCGGTACGAAGACAGCGGTGAGGAGCGCAGTTACACGCTTGTCGGAGAGGATGAAGCGGCGCCGGCCGCAGGCCTGATCAGCTGGGCTTCGCCGATCGGACGCGCGCTGATCGGCGCAGAGGTCGGCGACGTCGTCGCTCTGCAGGAACGCCGCGCAGAGGTTCTGGAGCTGGCGGCCGGCGCGGCCCAGTAAGCGCGCTGCCGCGCGCCTGCGGCGGGACTCGAAGCGCTACGGTCGGCATCGGCGCTGGTACAGCTCGCGCAAAGCGTCGCGCAGATTGCGCAATTCCGAGCGTCTGATTCTCTCGCGCGGCGTTCCCGTTGTTCCACCGGTCGCTGCGCGGTCCGATTCTGCCTGTGAGTTCGCATCAGCACGTCGAGGAACTCATGCGTGACGGACGCTGGCAGGCTTTTCGAGTAGCCTTTGCGCCTCTTTTCCCCAGAGAACGCACCAGGGTCTTGCCGCATGTCCTCCGCACTGTCATTCGTTCGAGTTGTTTCGTCGAGCTTGCTGCTGATTCTGCCGCTGGCGGCGGGCGCTGGCTCGCTCGCAACTGAGGCCGAGCGCAGCGGTTATCAGCGCACGGGCCGGTACGACGAAGTCGAGCGTCTATGCCGCGCTTACGAACAGCAATGGCCGGCGCAGGCGCGCTGCGTCGAGTTCGGACGCACGCCGGAGGGTCGTCCCATGCTGGCGCTCGTCGCATCCGCCGACGGCGTGCTGGACCCTGGAGCCGCCCGACGTGCGCAACGTCCCGTCGTGCTGATGCAGGGAGGCATACACGCAGGCGAGATCGACGGCAAGGACGCGGGCCTGTTGGCCTTGCGAGAGATGCTCGAGGGCAAAGCCGCCAAGGGCGCGCTCGCGAACGTCGCCTTCGTACTCGTTCCTGTCTTCAACGTAGACGGACACGAGCGCTTCGGGCCCTGGAATCGGCCGAATCAGGTCGGGCCGCAGGAAATGGGTTGGCGCACGACTGCGCAAAACCTGAATCTCAATCGCGATTACACGAAGGCCGACGCGCCCGAAATGCAAGCAATGCTTCGATTGCTGAACGAATGGGACCCGATCATGTATGTCGACCTGCATGTCACGGACGGCGCTAAGTTTCAGCCCGATGTGGCCTACAACATCGCGCCGACGCTCGCCGGCGATGAGGGCCTGCGCGCTCGCGCGGTCGCACTGCAGGACGAACTGCTGCGCCGTATGAGCGCGCAGGGCGCTTTGCCGCTCGATTTTTATCCCTCGTTCGTGAACGAGGACGATCCATCCTCCGGTTTCGCCCTCACCGTCGCGCCAAAACGCTACTCGCAGGAATACTGGGCCGCCCGCAATCGGATCGGCGTACTTGTCGAGACGCACTCCTGGAAGGACTACCCGACGCGCGTTCGGCTCACACGCAACACCGTCATATCGCTGATGGAAATCGCAGCGCGAGACGGCGCAAGCTGGCTCGCTGCGGCAAAAGCGGCGGACGCGCACGCCGCGCAGATCGGCGGGCAAACGGCGACTCTCGTGTTCGACAACACGGATGATGTGCGCACGATCGAGTTCCGCGGCTACGAATA
>DATAFY010000189.1:0-2941 GCA_036257205.1 Steroidobacter sp.
GCGGTGCGGAGGAGTACTTGAAGAACGGCGATCGCATCGCTCAGGTGCAGGATGCGTTTGTGCTCGAAAACCTGATCAACCAGTTGTTCGCATCGTTCGCCGGCCGTAAGGGCGAATCCGCCCCTCAAGCTGCAGAGGAGACGAAACAATGACGAGTTCACGCGTTGTTTATCGTGCGAGGACTTTTTACCGCGCCTGTGGAGCGTTGATTGCTCTGTTCGCCGCCGTCGCGACGTTCGCAGCGGATGAGGCCCCTCAGTGGGGGCCGCAGGAACTCGTGACTAAAGTGGCGCAGGACACCCTCAAGGACCTCGATGCGCATCGTGCGCAGTACAAGCAGGATCCGAAGAAGATTCGTGAGCTGGTCGACAAGAACATGCTGCCGCACTTCGACACGAAGTACGCCGCCCAGCTCGTGCTCGGCAAGCATTGGCGCAGCGCCACGCCCGAGCAGCGCTCCCGCTTCATCGAAGGGTTCTACCAGTCTCTGCTGCAGAACTACGGCGAAGCGCTCCTCGAATTCACTCCGGATCGCCTGCGCATCCTGCCGTTTCAGGGCAAGCCGGAGGATCCGGTCGCGACGGTGCGCAGTGAAGTGCGCCGCGACGACGGTTCGCGCGTGCCCGTGAACTATTCTTTGCGCAAGACCCCGGAAGGCTGGAAGGCTTACGACGTGCAGATACAGGGCGTGTCTTACGTCAAGTCATTCCGGACCGACTTCAACTCAGAGATTCAGCAGAAGGGCCTCGAGACCGTCATCCAACGTCTCGAATCACAGATCGCCAGCGGCACGGTTCAGAAGCCGACCGCTTCGCAGTCGTGAGTCGCGCTGCGGTCCCTGACAAGGCGCGTCTTGACGCCTTGGGCGGCGGAAGTTTCCGCGTGAGTGGAGTCATGGACGCGAGCACGGTCGGGGAATTGCTCGCGCGAAGCGAGGAGTTCTTCGTCGACGAAGCGCAACTCAGCGTGGATTTCTCAGGCGTAACCGAAGGGGACAGCGCCGGCCTTGCACTGTTGATCGAGTGGTTGCGCGCGGCTCGTCAGCGAGGCCGGCCAATTCACTTCCAGAACATTCCGGCGCAGATCAACGCGCTCGCACGCATTAGCGAGGTTGGGGATCTGCTCGCGAAGACGGAAGCTGAACCCGCAGGAACGGCCGCTCAGTAGAACTCAGTGATCCTCGTCCGTCGTCTCCGGCGGCGCGTCGGCATCGTCTTCCTGGAACTCTTCTTCGAGCGTCTCCGGCGGAGGATTGCCGTCGAAAATCTGGAACTCGCGCTGCTGAACCCAGGCGTCGCGCACAAACGCGTAAGGATCGTACGTGCGTTGCAGCGTCGGCTCGAGCGGCAGTAGTTCAGCACGGGATTGCACGGCTCTCAGCGCGCGCTTGCCCCAGGTCGCCTGCCAAGATAGGTCCGCGTAGTCCAGGGGATCGAGAAAGAAATCGAACACCCGTGCGGGCGCATCGCGCAAGGTGGTGGGGCCGAAGAAGGGCAGCGTGAGATAGGGGCCGGAGCCTACGCCCCACACCGCGAGCGTCTGGCCAAAGTCTTCATCATTGGCCTCGAGCCCTACGGACGTGCCCACATCGAAAAGGCCCGCCACGCCCACGGTGGAGTTCAGGAGAAACCGGCCGGTGTCCCGCAGCGCAGCCTTGCCCTTGCCCTGGAGGACCTCATTGAGAATGGTCGCCGGCGTCTCGAGGTTGCCGAAGAAATTCGCAATGCCCCGACGCATCCAATGAGGCGTGATCTTCTTGTAGCCTTTCGCGATGGGCTTCAAGGTTGCGCGGTCGACGACGTCATTGAACTTGTAAACGCCGCGGTTCCAGGATTCCCACGGATCTTCACCATGCGTTCGGCCCGGCGTGGCTGCACATCCGCAGCCGAAGACCGCAAAAAGGAGCACGAGATACAGGCGCGGAACGGCGCTCATGCCGGGAACATCCTCGTCGGTGGGTAGGCGCGCTTGCACGCGCCGCGCATTCTATCAGGAGCTCAAGCCCAGTCGCCGTGCGCCGTTTCTTTCGACGGCGCGACGAGGCGTGCGCTTCGGCAGAGCCTGCTGAATCTCATCGAGTCGCGCTTCGAAGCGCGAGCGCTGCACTTCGCTGATCTTTGGTACGGCGAGCGCAAGCTGAAGCTGGTTGATCGCGAGCGGCAGATCGCCGCTCAGCAGATGAAATTCGGACATGTAGTAGTACGAGTCCGCCACATCCCCGGCTGCGTTTGCAGCGAGCGCCGTCAGCCGCGCCTGCTCAGGCGTGGGCGGCACGACGTTGAACAGATCGAGCAGGATTTCGTGCGCCCGCTTAGCGTTCCCCCGTTGCATCAGCGATTCCGCATAACGCACCGTGACGGCCACGTTGCGCGGAAACAGTTCACGTGCGCGCTGGAACGTAGCGAGCGACGCCCCGCCCTTGTCGGCCAGCAACTGTGCTTGTCCGAGCGCCGTGTGGTACTGCATCACGGTCGGATCCGCGTCCCGCAAGCGCTGAAAAATCGGCACGGCCTTGGCAGGCTGGCCAGCCATCATCAGCGCCAGCGCCTGACCGTAAACCTGTGCAGGGGTTGCGTCCGGCTCATTGCCGATAATCGCGGCGTAGTATTCGCGCGGATCTTCGCCTGCCGGCGTGGACAATACCCGCAGCCGCTCTCGGGTGAGCTCATAACTCAGACTGTCGGGCGCCGACGTTGCCTGCATCTGTGCAGCGCGCTCTCTGGTCTCGGCGATGCGCGCGCTGGAGACCGGATGCGTGCGCAGCATTTCGGGCATGTTCGCTTCGCTCGAACCGGCGCGTCGGCTCATCGTCTCGAAAAACGCGGGCATGCCCTGCGGATCGAAGCTGGCCTGCGCGAGAATGCCGATGCCCACCCGGTCGGCTTCGGTTTCGTTCGATCGGGTGAAGCTGATCTGCTGCTGGATCGCGAGACTCTGGGCG
>DATAFY010000603.1:0-1701 GCA_036257205.1 Steroidobacter sp.
GCCGCTGCTGCCGTTTCGTGACCGAGCAGCTCGGGAAACGCCGCCGCATCGACGAGGCGCCGAACGATGGCATCATCAGCGTCAAGAGATGCGACGATAGGGTCTTCGGGTCGTGCCGGCGGCAGTTGTGCCGCCGCCGCACGAGTCTTGTCGAGGTCGCGCACCGCCCCGAGCGACTCGAACAGCGAGGCTGCCCGTTTGAATTGGTGCTCGGCCTGTGAGCGAGCGCCTACGCGGGTGGCCAACTGGCCAAGCGCAAAATGGCTGAGCGCTCCCTGGTATCGATCGCCGATTAACTCGAACACGCTCGCGCTCTGAGCGATATCGTGGTATGCCTCCGAGAGTCGATCAGCCGATGCATGCAGGGCGCCGCGCAGACGAAGGTACTCGCCCCATGCGCCCGGCATCGCCCGTGCAACGATGCGTCCCGCCACCTGTTCCAGGCGTCCTTCAGCTTCGGCCCCCCGATCCGCAGCAAGCAGCGCTTCACAGGCAATCAGCTCGGCCTGAATCGCCTCGGCCGGGGGCGCGGAGGTTGCGATCTCGTTGGCGAGCCGAAGCGCTTTGTCAGTAGCGCCCAGGCGCGTTGCCAGCTTCGCTTCGAGCACACGAATGGACCATTCGTACCAAAGGCTCGTCTGAGCGCCATAACCGCCATAGGCGTCACCGGCCTTGCGAAGATAGTCACTGACCGATTCGTAGTCGCCGCGCATGAGTGCAATCTCTGCGAGCGAGTCGTAAACGGCGCCGGTGATCTCGTGGAACTGGATTTCGCTGCGTGCCTGCAAAGCGCGGTGAAGCACTCCTTCAGCCCGCTCGAGCTGACCGAGCCGAACCAGAATCTGTCCCAGCGTTGCGAGCGAAATGTTCAGGCCACGCCCGGGGCCGACCTGTTCCTGCAGATTCGCGCTTTGCTCAGCCAGCGCGAGCGCCTGCTCGTGACGGTGCTGGATCAGCGCGACGTTTGCTTGGTTGTTGCAGATGATGCCCCGAACATCGGTGGCGTGAACGGCCGTTGCCAGCCGTTCCGCCTGCCGCAGGGTCGCCATCGCTTCTTCGAGGCGGCCGCCCTGAGCCATCACGACTCCGGAGAGCGAGTGGAGCTGCGCGAGGTAGCGACGATTACCGGCCGCGTGAAGCGCCGGTGCGGCCTTGGCGATGTGCTCCCGCACGATCGCGGTGTCGCCGACTTGCCGGTAGCAGAACGCGAGCTCGAAATGAGCGAGGCCGATAGCTTCGGAATCATGGGCCTGCTCGGCGTACCGAAGCGCACGGCCGAGCAGCGCAATTGCCCTTGACTGGTCGCCTTTAGCGAATGCGATCCGTCCGTGAAGCCGCCACAGCGTGGAAAGGAGTGCGGGTGGGAGATCCTCTCGCGAAGCGTCAGGCGGGCGTCCGAGCGTCGTTGCCGCCTGCGCGACATCGTCACCCTGCAGCCATGCTTCGGCGAGAGTGCATCGCAGGCCGACTTGATCTTCGTGCTTGAGCCCTGACGATCTCAGCGCCTGGGTGAGCACTCCGATCGCATCGGCATGCCGGCCACGCTCCAGTGCGGCTCGCGCGCGCGCCAGCGCCGGCTGAAAGGCGATGGTGACCACCGACGGGAGTATACGACAGCCAGCCCTGAGCCAGCCGAAGGGTAATATAGAGAAGGTTGAATCGCGTTCTCCTTTACCTCCTGATGCTTGCGGCCATTTCTTG
>DATAFY010000258.1:0-5778 GCA_036257205.1 Steroidobacter sp.
CTCCTGTCGAGGTCGGCTCGTTGAAATCGGCCACCTGATACTTCGACCAGTCGACCGTGTGCTTATTGCCGATCATTCCGAGCGAGTGGCGCGTCGTCGATCGACCCTCGTCAAGATCCCGGCGGTATTGCTCGACCATCGCGTCCGCCTCGGCGAGGGTGAGCACGCCTTCGGCGGCGAGCTTTTCGGCGTATTTTTGGCGAGTCGTCGGTTGCTGACGAATCGTCTGATACATCACTGGCTGGGTCGCCGCGGGTTCATCCGCTTCGTTATGCCCGCGCCGGCGATAACACATCAGATCGATCACGACGTCTTTATGGAACGTCATTCGATATTCAAGCGCCAGGCGGGTGACGAACAACACCGCTTCGGGGTCATCACCGTTCACGTGGAAGATGGGCGCTTCGATCATCTTGGCGACGTCGCTGCAATACAGCGTCGAGCGCGAATCGCGGGGATCGGAGATCGTAAAGCCGACCTGATTGTTCACGACGATGTGGATCGTGCCGCCGGTGTAGAAACCGCGCGCCTGCGAAAGCTGCAGCGTCTCCATTACGACGCCCTGCCCCGCGAACGCCGCATCGCCGTGAATCAGAATCGGCGCGACCTTCTCGCCCATCGCGTCGTTGCGGCGCTGCTGACGCGCGCGCACCGATCCTTCGACGACCGGATTCACCACTTCCAAATGCGAGGGATTGAACGCGAGCGCAACGTGCACATTGCCGGCCGGCGTGCGAATGTCCGTCGAGAAGCCCTTGTGGTACTTCACGTCGCCGGAGCCTTTCATATGGTTCACGTCGTAGCGGCCCTCGAACTCCGAGAACAGCGCTTGAGGCGATTTGCCGACGACATTGACGAGGACGTTCAGCCGGCCGCGGTGCGCCATGCCGATCACGATCTCTTCCACGCCTCGTTGACCGCCCTGCTGGATCAGGTCATCCAGCATCGGGATCAGGCTGTCGCCGCCTTCGAGCGAGAAACGCTTCTGGGCCGGATACTTTGTCGCTAAATACAGTTCGAGGCCTTCGGCCGCCGTGAGGTGGCGCAGGAAGCTCTTGCGCTCCTCGGCCGAGAAGCGATCCTGAACGCGCCCATCCTGGAAACGATTCTGCAGCCAGATGCGCTCTTTGGAATCCGAGATGTGTGCGAACTCGGCGCCGATGGGCCCGCAGTAGATGTGACGGAGCTGCGCAATGATGTCGCGCAATTTCATCCGCTTCGCAATCGCCTCCGTGCGGCTGCCGGTGTAGAACTCGGAATCCAAGTCAGCCTCGCTCAAACCGAAGTACTCGAGCTCCAGCACCTCGGGCACGGGCCGGCGCATGAGGCCGAGCGGATCGATCGTCGCAATGAGGTGGCCGCGATTGGCATACACCTGTATGAGACGCGAGACGACGCCTTGCTTGGCTGAGGCGTCGACAGAGGGCGTGGGCGCCGCAGGCGCAAGGCGCTGCTCGCGCGCGCGCTTGGCGAGCGCTTCGCGCAACGGTCCATGCGCAGTCTCATCGCGGGCGCCGCCTGTCAGGTTGTTGAAATAGTCTCGCCACTTCGGCTCCAGAGACTCTGGAGCGGCGAGAAACTGTTCATAGAGAGATTCTATGTAGGGGCCGTTGCCAGCCCCGAAAGGCGTGGAATCGAGCAAAGCTCGCAAAGAGTCGCTCATCGCGCGCGCAAGTTCCTGTTCTAACTAAAAAAAGAGAAAATGGCCAGCATTCGAAGGGCGGCTAGTGTAGCCGACCATAATGCAGTTGAGAAACGCTCCGAGTCAGCGCGAAGCCCGTCACATTCTTGGGGCGCTTTGCATTGATCTTTGTCACTCATCGCCGCTCGCGAGTCCTTCCTCGCGAGTGATCATCGATAAGCGCGATGCGCCCCGACGGGAAAATGAGCGATCGAACCGTCCGCGCCGCGTTTGGTCGCGAGCGCGAGTTGGCCGGCGATGATGCGGTTTGCGCCGACCACGGTGCAACCGGGCGGCACGTCTCGAGTCACGAGGGCGTTCGCGCAGATTACCGCCCGCTCGCCGATGCGAACGTCCCCCAGGATGCGTGCGCCAGGTCCGATGTAGACGCCGTCTTCAATGAGAGGCGCGACGCTCTGGCCCCGATATTTCACTCCTATCACGGCCTGCTGCATGACCGTTACACCTCGACCGATAACCGCCTGCGCCTGGATCATGACGCCATAGGGGTGCGGCAGATAAATGTCCGAGGGGATGCGGCACTGAATGTTGCTGTTGAACGCCAGGCGCACCAGAGGACTCAGCAGCGGTATGTTGCGACGGCAGAAGAACAGCAGGACTGCGGCGGAAAGCGGATTGTCCGAGGCCTCGGTCGGCAGCCGCAGCCGGCGCACCGTCCGCCGCGCAGCCTGCGCGATGATCTCGCGCTGTGCATCGGCGAGCAGCTCATCGACCGAACGGCTCGCATCGAGTACGACGACATTCCTGCATGCGCGCAGCGCGCAACGATATTCGTTTGGCAGTCGATCGAGGTTCTTGCTGCACACGCCGTTGTGTTGCGCGCTGGGCGCCGCGAACACGAGCCACAGCGAGGGTTGCGGGACCCACGCTGCGAGCAATCGTGCAAACGTGCGCGCGCTCCTCATCCGGCATCGGCGCGCAGCGGCGAGAACGTCCTCGAAATAGCAATCCGACACCAGAAGGCTCGAGCGCACGAGATTCGGTCGAATGCGCAGCCAGTAGCCCACCCAGTAATCGACAGCGAGCAATAGCGCGTGCGCCGGGGCCCCCACTCGCCCGCCTGCCTTACAAACGGCGTCCTCCCGCGCGGCGCGGCGCGTCAGTCGCGCAAAACACGGGTGCAAGCGCATCGTCTGCACGCGCTCGAACGGCGCAAGCGGCTGTTGGGCCAGCGCTCTCACGACATCGCACTTGCCTGTGGCGTCGGGGCCCAGGCAGGCGATTAGCATTCCATGAGGTCGAATCCAGCCAGAGACTCTTCTGCGCAGATCGCGTTGCCAGCTGAGTGGCGAGGGTACGTTGTGAAAGGCCCACGCGGAGCAAAGGGCGTTTCGCGAGGCGCGAACGGGTTCCCAGTGATCGGCCACGGCCGCGCGCAGCACGATTCCGCCCTCGCGTCCAACGTCCCAGAAGCGCGCTACCTGCTGCGCCGCGCCGGCCGGATCCAGACGCCATTGACGCGCCAGGTGCTCGCCGTCTCGTTGCGTGAGTTGGTCGCGATCGATGCACTCGATCAGGCAGCGTGCGAACTCTTTGGCTGCAGGCGCCGCGAACACATCGCAGCGCTCCTGCGACAGCTCCGACGCGCGCACCCGATCTTTCAGCAGCTCCGCCGCTTTCCATAGCCTGCGCCCGCACCTAAGGTAATCGCTGCGCACATGCACGGCGAGAAATTCCGGTCGCCGGTCGCGGTCGAGCCAGCTGAGCAGATACTGCGAAACTTCTTGAGGCAGCGGGGGCTTGTCAATCAATTGCAGCTGCGCGCGATCGCAGAAGGCCTTCAGCAGCTCCGACAGCACACGCCGCACGCGCTTCGTCACGACCACTTCGAGCGGGCCGGCGAGCGCTGGAAATCCGCGCACGTCGCCCAGCAGGCAATAGTCAACTCCTTCCTCCTCGAGAAAGCGTAAGAGACCCGCCGCGATGGACTGCAGCGCCTGCATGGGCGAGCTGTTCAGAAGAAGGGCGGAAAGGATCCGCTCGTCAGCGCCTGCGCGGCGAGCGCGCGGATGAACATGCCGATCCACGCATCGAGAATCTTCTTGCGCATGGGGGCGTCATATCCACGTCAGTAAGCGTTGCGGTCGCGCCAGACGATCCGCGCAGTCCGCAGCAGAATCGCGATGTCGAGCTGCAACGACCAGTTCCGCAAGTACTCTAGGTCGTACTCCACGCGGCGTTGCATCTTCTCCACCGTGTCGGTCTCGCCGCGCAAGCCGTTTACTTGCGCCCAGCCGGTGATCCCGGGGCGCACCTTGTGGCGACGCATATAGCCGTCGATCACCTTGCGATATTCCTCGTTGTGATGCACGGCGTGCGGCCGCGGACCGACGAGGCTCATCGAGCCCGTCAAGACATTGAACAGCTGCGGCAGTTCGTCCAGCGAAGTGCGTCGCAGGAACGCGCCGAAGCGAGTCACCCGAGCATCGTTGCGCCTCGCCTGCACGATCTCGCCGTCGCTTTCGCACACGGTCATGCTGCGAAACTTATAGACCATGATCTGCTCGCCATAGAGCCCGTAGCGCTTTTGCCTGAAAAGAATCGGTCCGGGCGAGGACAATCTCACGCCGACAGCGATTGCAGTCATGATCGGCCACAGCAACAGCATCAAGCCGCAGGAAAAGGCGATGTCGCTCGCGCGCTTCAATACGCCGTTTAGGCCTGAGAACGGCGTTTCGCACACCGCGAGCAAGGGAATGCCGTCGAGATTGCACAGCTGCGCCTGCATGAGATCGAACACGAAGATATCCGGCACGAAATAGACCGAAGCCGTGGTGTCCTTCAGCTCCTCGAGAAGCCGTTGGACCCGTTCATCCGGACGGATCGGCAGGCAGAGGTAAACATTACTCACGTTGTTCAGGCGAACGTAATCGGCGACATCCGGCATCGAACCGAGAATCTGGTCCTGCGGCAGATCCAGGAGCCGATCAGCCTTGCGATCATCGAAGTAGCCCTTGAAGGCGCCGAGGTGGGGATAGACCTGAAGACGCCGCGCAAGGCGCGCGCCAGCTGCGTTGGCGCCGACAATGATGTGGCTCTGAGCGATTTTCCCGCGCAGCGCTGCGAAGGCCTCATACCGACGAAACGCCGCTTGCGCGGCGAGAACCGCGAACGGCGCCGCAGCGAACCAGGTAAGAACTACCTTGCGCGAAAACAACTCAGTGACCTTGAATGCGAACGCGATCAGCAGCAAGGCCGCGGACACGAGCAGCCACTCAGCGAAAATCCGATGCTGCAAGAAGCTCATCAGCCCGCTGCGAGCGGAGCAGTCCATGACCGGATCGCTGACGACTTGTGATGCGATCAGAAACGCAAGCGCCGCGAGCGCAACGTACGCGGGCGTAAGCCGCTGACCGTAGAGCAACAGCAATGCGAACAGGCACAGGACGATGACGGAAGGGTTGAGGATGTGTCGAAACAGAGCGACTGACGGTCGCTCCGTAGTGCCAAGTTGCACTCTTTCATAGCGGCGCGTGGCTCGTTGCGCTGTTGCGCCCGCTGTGAATCGGGAGGCGCGAATGCCGTTAGGTTGTACCGATTCGCGCATGAACTCGTCGTCGGCGGTAATGTCGGTACTTGTTAGAACAAGCTCGTAACTGCCGCGTGCTTGAAAAGTTCCGCCCGGCAACGTGTTGTCGCTTTCGGCATACGTCGGAAAACCGCGCAGTTGCCGCCCGAATAGATCGGTGCGCGCGCGGACAAGATCAGACACGAGCGTACGCTCCGCGCTCTCCCACCCGACCGTACGTGCGGTTTCGCATGCCGGCGGTTCAACGAACACGCTAGAGGCATTGCTGCTCGTGCAGCAATGCCTCCACCACGACCGTGATTGTTGCCAGCGTTGCGCCGTGCGCGGTACTGGGCCGCTGCCGCTGCGGCCACGCTGGAAAATCATTCACCGCTAGAGTTTCGATCGCGTGACTGAGCGAGAGCAGCCTGTGCGCAGCAGCTCTCGGACTCCTTCCGTCAGCCTCTGCACGCTCTCGATCGCGGCGAAGCTGCGCGAGGAGCGAAGCGGCGCAGCTAAGCGCAGCGCAACTCAAGCAAGCAGCGTGACGGGCGGTCAGGCGAGCACG